>JBBSHP010000989.1:0-2396 GCA_038232555.1 Bryobacterales bacterium | reverse complement strand
TTATGTCCCAGTTGCCAGTGGCTCGCAAACTGTGCCAGCCGGCTACCACAGCGCATTGATACGGGTCCTTCGGGAACGGGCTCGCGTCGTAGCCATCGGGCCAGGCTGTCGTAACAGCCGCGACAGGCACTGGCCGGCAGTCGCTGGGGAAGTCGTTACACGCGGGACTCGGCAAATCGAAGAATCTGTTAGTGTCGCTATTCACGGTAGAACAGATCGCATGGCGCGCCGAAACTCTTCAGGATGAAGTTTGGTTACAGACTTTCGCCTTCCCACCGGCAACATTCATGGCGATAATAGACTGCAATGGCTGATTTCGTGTCGCGCTGGCTTTCGCGCTTCGGTCTTTCACCGGCGCATTGGCGCGCCGAGATCGAAGGGAAGTTTGCCACGCTACCGTTCCTCGAGCTTGGATACGCGCATGTGCTTCTCGAGTTCCTTGTCGAAGAACTTTCACCGATTCTGGCGAAAAAGCCGGATCCCGAGATGGAGTTACTGGCGGAAGGATTCGCTTGGTGTTGTTATGCCTTTTGGCAATGCGAGTCGGCGTTTCCCGCTTTTCCGGAAAACTACGCGGGTTATTTTAAGGAAGCGCTAATCTCGCGGAAGTCTGATCCGGCAGCCGTGCTGCTTGCGAAGATGATCGTCCAGTTCAACGCGGGCGACGGCCGCTGCGGCTTCAACCGGCTGGAACTGGCGGAACCTTCAGTAATCACGGAATCGGAAGCACTCGTTCACGAAGGTCGCTATGAGTTCTATCTACGCGCGCGAGAGAAGTACGACGAGTACCTATTCTACCTCGCCAATTCCGACGAGTTCAGGTACGAGTGGTCCCTGATCAAACAAACCTTTCCGGCACATGTGGAAGGCAGTAGAGTAATCAACCGCTCGCTAATGCCGGAACGCAACTGGGTGCGCGGTCCCGGCGCGCAATTTGAGACTGAAGCTCAGCGCTTTCAGGCCATCTTCGATCTGTTTTGCTGGAAATATTACCTCTGGGGAATGGAGGGTGGCGCGCCGCTGTTACTTAAAACATCGGTAGTGTTCACTCCGTACGGCACACAGTTATTCATTCCGGGATATCTGAGCCTGGATCCTAAGCGCGACTTGGACTTCTCCAAGGTTATGCGGCTACACCGGGCCCGCGGCATCTCGCGCCAGGGACCCGGCTTCTCGATCGGCCGCCGCGAGCTCGCCGAACTAAAGCACAAGGCAAAGGGGGCCGACGCGGAAGCGAAAAAGAAGGGGTTGAAAGGTGACAAACGGTACGATTTCATCTGCAAACAGGTCAACTTTCGTGACGGTGGCGACTACCGGCGTCTGAGAAAGCTTCTGCAATAGAAAGCAGCGCGCCTTGGCAAGTGACTGGGCACTTTCCGGGTTGACGCGCTTCACATTAGACGAGCGTGCAAGGATGAATATTTCATCGGGACAACTGAATGCGAAGCTTGAGCAATTAGAAGAGAAGTGGTTTAATGCACTCGTAAAGTCTGGGGTCCAGCGGCCTGCGCTTGCAAATGGCCGCATCCAATTCTTCGCAATGGAGTTGCCCTGCGGGACGTGCGGCGCGGGGCGCGCAGATAGCGGTTTGCAGCGCCCACAGGATTCGACTCAGCCGTGCGAGAGGTGCGGCGCAGATACGGCGCGAAAGCTCGAGGAGTTGAGCGGCGAGTTCGTTGTATTTTGCGTCGGCATTAATTACGACCAGTATCCGCAAAGTGAACCAGCTTACACTCCACATCTTTATAACGGCAGCAGGGGAGCGACATGGGTGATTGATAACAAGTGGCCAGTCGTGCGCTCTGCGTTGAATCAGGCATTCGAATCGTACAAACACAATGCAGCGGCCTGGCACGGCAACGGGTATGCGACCAGCCCTTCGCTTCTCCCACCCAGCTGGGTTCAACCACCGTACCCATTCACGCTGTGCATTACTAATCTTTCGCCATTTCTTTCCCTCCACCAATGGTTAGCTCATGGTGCGGGGCAGCAGCACAGTGCCTTGGCTGCGTGGAATTTAAATAAGCACATATGTGATTTGATCAACGAAGTAGGCAAGTTCGTGGACGTCTGGGTAGTCCACGGAAAGAGTTGCGTCTGGCCTACATTCAATGCTAATGGCGGAATTGCTAATTGGATACTCATGCCGCAATTAGGACTGCAAAATATCAACCGCGGCTATTTCAAAAGCTTCTTCCTAGCTCCGCACGTACAAAACGGTGCGCGACCATTGTGGCCTCATTGCGTTCCTGGTAGGGAAGATATGGATACAGATATCGTTGAGTAGCTAAGTATTGGCGGATGAGTGACTGCTGCCGAGTTGCTAAGGTGCGGTGCAAATCTGTCCCCACACTTCGTCCTGCTCATCGGCCCTGTTTTCTGGATTGTGAGATATG
>JBBSHP010000988.1:0-2402 GCA_038232555.1 Bryobacterales bacterium | reverse complement strand
TCCGACACCATTGAGGAAAAGCGTCACCACCGAGCCCGCGACCGCCGGGTTTGTGCAATCGTTCAGCGTGCCATCCGCGTTCAAAGCGACTGCGGTTTCGCCAACAGCCACGGTCGTGCCGCACACGGTCACTCCGGGAAACGGACTTTCCAAAGCGGGAGGCGAAAGAAAAATACTGGGCTGCCGCTGCACCACTCCGAGCGTGCGGGTCTCCGACACAGGAAGCGGAATCTCTTTACTGATCACCTGAATTTGTACGCGGGGTTGGCCGACGATCTCGTAGGGAACCTGCACGTTGATCTGCTGGGCCGAAGAAAAAAGGATCGGCGCTGCGATGCCGTTGAAAAACACTCCGAAGCTGTCAGAGGAGTTCAACACTCCGCCCGATGGGACAAAGGGAGCTGCGGGCGCGAGGTCCGTACCGAACAGCGAAACCAGTTGACCTGGCGCAACATTGGCAAGCTGCGCGTTGTCGGCGGGATCGATGATGCACGCCAGACGACTGCTGGACGAAAAATCAATGGAGGCTAGGATGCCGTTCACGCCCCCAACTACTGCGGTTCCATCCGTCCGAAGCGCGAGCGGCCAGCCGGGTTGATAGTTGGGCAGAGTGTTGCAAGACCCATAGAGGCAATCGGGGGCTCCATAAACCAGTTGAGACGGACCGGCGGTCACTCCATCGGGAGCCATACGGGTCACAAAGCCAAGCACCTGATTCGGCGACGGCTTACACCCGTCCGGCGCTCCGGCGAGGACCGGCAGATCGCTCGAACCAGCGCGGCCCGAGAGAAACAGAACTCCCGTTGCACTGACGGCCACGCCGGTAATGTGATCGGCGTAAGAGCCACCGAAGTAGGTGGACCACACCAGACCGGTTCCCGTAGCGTTGATCTTGGTGACGTACCCGGTGGCGGGAGGCGCAAACCGCGCCCCCGGAAATCCAAAATGCGGTGCTGGTGCGGCGGCAGGAGCGTAGGCCGTCTGGAATGCACCCGGCGTAACCGGGTAATCGTCCGAGTTGGTGGTTCCCGCAACGATTACGTTCCCGGCATTATCGATCGCCATTCCTGCGGCGATCGCGCCGTACGTGCCAGTGACATACGTGGCCCAGAGCAACTTGGTGCCTGTTGCATCCAGCTTGGCGACGTACTGATAACTGCTGCAGTTCGTGGCAAAACCTGACGGGCCTGTTGTTACGGAACAGAACTGAGCGGCGTGCGTGGATTGAAACGCGCCAGCCGAGAGCGGGGGTAGAGCGAGTACCGGACCCGAGGGCGAACTGCCCGCGATGTTCGGTGACGCGCTTCCGGCGATGTAAATGTTGGACTGGTTATCGAGCGCAATCAGGCCGCCGCCATATCCATTGACAGACAGCAACACTTTGCTTAGGCCCGCATCCAGTTTCAGAACGAAGCCTCCAGGTCCGCCAACGGTAGTTCCGCTTGTCGCGGTAACCCCGGAGCTGCCGCTGCCTGTGACGAAGACCTCGCCGGCTGTATTCACAGCAATTCCTGTTCCCCGTGTCGATACCGTCCCACCGAGAAAGGTGCTGAAAGCAACGGCTCCGGCCGGATTCAGCTTCACTAGGAACCCCTGAAACGCATTCGGCACGCCTGGGCCGGGGAAAATGGAAACCTGAAGGGTGGACTGTAGAGCCCCGGCCGTGACCGGAAAATCGGGCGACGCCGTGTAACCCGTGACGTAGGCCGAACCATCAGACCCCACCGCGAGCGCGGTGGCTGCGTCGTATGATGAGGCGGCGAGCATCGTTAGATAGAGAAGTTTGGAACCGTCCGGCGCAACCTTAGCCACGAAGACATCCCTCGTATCGCTTTGCGATTCCGGTGACTCGGGTGTTACATATCCGGCCACGTAGATATTGCCTGCTGCATCGAGTTGCATGGTCTCGGACACAGCTCCATTTGGTATTGAGGAAAGCAATTGGACGTTGCCTCCGAAAGTGGGGAAAGCTCCGAAAGCAACACTACAGAGAGATAGAAGTATGAGTCTCATGGGAGTGTGTAGGAAAACGGTTTACTCGATGCCGTTCCGGCAGTGAGCACGATGGTAAGTGGCCCGCTGGCGATGTCGGACGGAATTGCCAAATTGATCTGGTTCGCTCCCTGGACCAGGCCCGGTGCAATCCCGGCGTAGAGGACTTGGGCTGGTTCGTTGTTGATTGTGGCGGACACCGGGAGCTGACACACCGGAAGCGCATCTTGCGTCAAAGGTCCGCAGCCGGTTGCGTACAGCGTGAGCGTGCCATCGCCGTTGGAGACGGCTGCGAAGATGCCAGGGGCGGAGGGTGCCACGCTGAGCGTAACCGGCGCTGAGGAACCGACCTTCACTACTGTGGTCTGCCCGCCGATCAGGTAAGGCACCGTTGCGCTCACCTGAGTTGG
>JBBSHP010000987.1:0-2414 GCA_038232555.1 Bryobacterales bacterium | reverse complement strand
GCCTCGGGAGCAGGTCGGCCCTCTAGCCAACGGCGGTTTCCTGCTGAATAGCGGTTGGCGCGTTCAACCCGCTGGGCAACAGGTACCGCTCGACACGTTCCCGATGTCGTCGGTTCTATCGCGCGACGGACGGTTTCTAATCGTGTTGAACGGCGGCTACAATCCGCCGTCGTTGAGCGTTCTGGAAACGAATAGCGGCAAGGAACTGGGCCGCGTTCCGGTCCCGGATGCTTGGCTGGGGCTGGCGCTATCTCCCGACGGCAAGGTGCTCTGGGTCGGCGGTGGATCCAAGGCAAGCATCTATGAGTTCTCTCTGTCATCTGAAGGCAAGCTGGCGGAGACACGGACGTTTGAACTGGCTCCGGCGGTTACCAGGACTCACGAAGATTTTACGGGCGATGTAGCAGTCAGTCCCGATGGGCGTCTGCTTTATGCAGCAGATCTCTTTCACGATGCGGTATTGGTTGTGAATCCGGAATCAGGCCGGGTGATCGAGCGGTTTAAGACCGGGCGGCGTCCTTACCGCATTATGGTTCATCCCGACGGCAAATCCTTCTTCGTGACGAGTTGGGCCGATGGTACGCTCAACCATCATCAGGCCGATAACGGTAACCGGCTCACTGCAGTGCGCATCGGGGCTCATCCCACCGACATGGTTTGGCGAAACAAAGTGGCGCGGCAGGGCCAAGCCGCTCCGGAAGAGGCGGAAGCGGCCAACTGGAAAGCCCGTATCTTCGTTGCCGCCGCCAACACCAACAGTGTGTACGCGATTGGAGTGGGAGAAAGTGACGATCTGAAGGTGATCGAAACCATCAATGTAGCCATGACCCCGCGGCATCCACTCGGAATGACGCCCAGTGCGCTGGCTCTGAACACGGATCAAAGCAAGCTGTATGTAGCTTGCTCAGACGCCAATGCCGTAGCGGTCGCCGATGTGCAGGACGCGCGCACCCAAGTGCTGGGATTCATCCCGGTGGGCTGGTATCCAACGGCCGTCCGCGCACTGTCCGATGGCCGCCTGGTAGTCCTGAACGGACGCGGCGCTCGCAGCTATCCAAATCCGGCCGGTCCCAATCCCACCGTCCGCCCCTCGCCACCCCACCTCGGCGGACCGGCCGTCCAATACGTTGGCCACATCCAGACGGGTTCGGCTTCATTCATTGCCGCGCCGGGGCCCGAGCAACTGGACGAATACTCCAAACAAGTGCTGGCGAACTCCCCTTACCGCGACGAGCTGCTGGATGTGGTGCCCTCCAATCTGCCGCCCATCGAGCACGTTATCTACATCGTTAAAGAGAATCGCTCGTATGACCAGGTGCTGGGCGACATCGGCCGCGGACAGAGCGATCCTTCGCTCGAATTATTTCCCGAGAACGTCACTCCGAACCTCCACAAACTGGCGCGCGAATTCGTTCTACTCGACAACTTCTACGTCAACGGGGACGTCAGCGCCGATGGCCACAACTGGTCCACCGCTGCCATCGCCAGCGACTACGTTCAGAAGATGTGGCCCAACAGCTATGGAAAGCGGCGCACTCACTACGACTATGAAGGTGGTGAGCCTGCCGCTTCACCCCCGGCCGGCTATATCTGGACCAATGCGCTGCAGGCCGGAGTGAGCATGCGCAATTATGGCTACTTCGCTACTAACAAAAAAGCGGCCGGCGAGGACGGCGTGCAAATCTCAGGCGTGCGCGACCCAGCTCTGCAGCCAGTCACGAACGCCCACTATCGAGCCTTCGATCTGGAGTACCCGGACGTGAAGCGCGCGGAGACATTCCTGCGCGACCTCGCTCAGTTCGAGAGTTCCAACAACATGCCTCGCTTCCTGATCATGCGCCTCGGCAACGATCACACCTACGGCACCTCCCCAGGCAAACTCTCGCCGCTTTCCATGGCGGCAGACAACGACTATGCTTTGGGCATGATTGCGGAAGGCGTTTCGAAGAGCAAGTTCTGGAAGACGACGGCTATCTTCGTCCTGGAAGACGACGCCCAAAATGGCTCCGACCACATCGACTCGCACCGCTCTCTGGCTTTTGTAATTTCGGCCTACTCGCATGCCGGCGCAATCGACAGCACCATGTATAACACCACCTCGGTGCTCCGGACCATGGAACTGATGCTGCATCTCCGGCCCATGACGCACTTCGACGCAGGCGCGCGGCCCATGGCGAACGCTTTTCAGAAGCAGCCGGTGTTGACTCCCTACACGGCAGAAAAGCCTCGAATCTCGCTTGAAGAACGCAACCCCGCTAAGGCAGCCACAGCCGCCCTTTCGGCAAAGATGGATTTTAGTGAGGCCGACCTGAACGATGATGACGAGTTGAACGACATCCTGTGGAGGGCCATCCGAAAATCGGAACCGCCCCCTCCGGTGCGTAGCTTCTTCGGACACTAGCCATCGCCAAACG
>JBBSHP010000986.1:0-2416 GCA_038232555.1 Bryobacterales bacterium | reverse complement strand
CCCGCTCCGCAAATCCGTAGAGCCCAAATTGCGCAGAAACGTCCGGAATCTTGTGGTAGCCGGGTTGGCCGGAGTGGCACTGGAAGTTGCGGAGCAACCGGTAGCTGCGCTGCTCAGCAGCTTCGTCGCGCGGCAGCACTGGGGCTTGCTGCAGCAAGTGGAGCTGCCATTCTGGCTAGAAGTTGTGGGGGGTGTCTTATTGCTGGACTATACGCTGTATTGGTGGCATGTCGCGACGCACCGTGTTGCTTGGCTATGGCGATTCCATGCGGTTCACCATGTCGATCTCGACCTGGACGCTTCCACTGCGACCCGCTTTCACTTCGGCGAGATTACTCAGTCGGTCGCCTGGCGCGCTGCTCAGATAGTGCTCATCGGGGTTACGCCTCTGTCGTTGTCAATCTGGCAGGCGGCCCTGATCGCATCCATCCTGTTTCACCACTCCAATGTCCGGCTCTCCGGCGCGACCGAGCGGCGTCTATCCCGCTTCATCGTCACCCCTCGGATGCATGGAATTCATCATTCGACGGTGAAGAACGAAACCGATTCCAACTGGTCCAGCGGCTTCAACTTCTGGGACAGACTACACGGAACCTTGCGGCTGGATGTTCCACAAGACGAGATCACGATCGGCGTGCCGGCATTTCAGGACCCGGCCAAAGTCACGCTGCCTAAGATTCTCGCGATGCCTTTCTGTGACCAGGAGCCGATGTGGGTACCCGCCGCTTCCGCTTCCCGGGAGTAATAGCGGCCTCTTTCGCTGCCCATTTCCCGAGCCGGTATTCGCGGCTGTACCCGGCCGAGAGATTTGTGATAGTCACTCGCACCGTGCCGCTCGCGTCGCATGTGTAGGCTTCTTCGACCAACTGCGACATTGCGGAATCGGAGTGCCTCACCGGGACGTCACCGCCATTCATCTCCAACAAACTGGGGTCGAATGGGAAACGGATTTCGTCCCAAACCGTAACGTCTCCGGTGGGCTCCCCCTGCTCGTTCAGATGACTGCACTCCAGGTACCGGAAGTCTCCGATATTGTGAACTGGCGTGTAGCTTCGCCGGATTTCGGTGGCCTGCTCGCCCGGTCCGGCCAAGGGAGTGCCTTTGGTAAATAGCGGATCGAAAATGATTTTGCGGCCCCCGTCGCCTTCTCGCCAAACCCCGAAATAGCGCGTGAACTTCTCACGAAGCACATAGCCCGCTTCTGAATCGGCCTGAATCGCCAAGCCAATGGCGGTAGCTGACCGAGTATGCGCGGAGCGTCGCACCCGCTTTCCGAAAGTCTCTTTCAACACCCGGTTCACGAGCGGAAGGTCGCTTCCTCCACCGGTTACATAGAGAGCGTTTAGTTCGGGTGATCCATGCGCGGCCAGCAAATCTTCCACCAACCGTACCGTCTCGTCCAGCAGCGGCCTGCAGCGGTCGTAATACTCGTTGATCGGAATAGAGACCGGACCCCCGCCTTCCGTTACGCTGTCCAGATCGATTGCGATCTTCCGTGTGTTCGGGTGGATCGCTTCTTTCTTTTGCCGGCACTCTTCCTGCAGCCGAAACAGCTCGGCTGGCGAGAGCGCGTCGCGTTGCACGTCACTCATGGCCAGCTCGGCCATGGCTTGATCGAAGTCGTCGCCACCCAGGGTCGGTATGCCTTCCGAGGCAAGCACGCGATGATTGCGCTCTCCGATGTCGACCAGCGAAGCATCGAACGTTCCCCCGCCGAGATCGTAAACCAAAATCTTGCCGGCGGCCTGGTTCTTGTGCCCGAACTCGATACTGGCCGCGGAGGGCTCATTCAGCAGACCAATAACATCGAACCCCGCGAGCCGGAACATTTCCGATGTCAAAAAACGCTGATTACTATTGGCATTCGCTGGCACGCCTAGCATGGCCTGAAGTGTTTCGGATGGCAGGCAAGATTTCAGGGCCTGGGCCATTTCATAAAGCAGTTGCATCAGCGGGAATGTCCGGCTGCCAGCCTGGATGATGGTATGAGGTCCCGCGTCCTCGAGCACCCGTTTGATCGAACGAATCGTGGTCCATTCCGGATCCTGCTGGTGAGACCAAGCGTCCCAACCGTACCGTCTTTCTTCACCTTGCATGGCGATAAGAGACGGGAACCAGTCGTAGTGTCCTCCATCGGGTGCTTCAAACGCGAGAATGGGATAGTTGCCTCGATCCGCCGCGGCAACAACGGTGCGGGTGGTTCCGAAGTCGATACCTATTTGCATCGGGAAACCCGAATCACGCGCCTTTCATAACTGCGGGATGGGGTCTTTGGAATCGTCATTTGACCCGATTGTAACAGGCCCGTGGTTCTAGATTCCTTGCAATTAGGGTGAAACCGGCGTCAACGGAATCCAAACCTCCATTGCCGTCTGCTCCCGGTTGGCCCAGGCATAATACGGAATCAACGTGAGAT
>JBBSHP010000985.1:0-2417 GCA_038232555.1 Bryobacterales bacterium | reverse complement strand
CCTACGACCTGCTCGACGGCCAGCAACGGGCGCATGCGGTTGGCCTCGGCTTCGAAGACCCCTTCGTGGGAGGCGAACACGATCGACGGCCCATTCTCTGGATGGATCTTGCACCGTCATCGCAACCAGGGACCAAGACCTTCCCTTTACGAGTAACGACCGAAGCCCATCCCTGGGGTTTTCAGGCCGATGACGCCGCAAGTCCGCTCCCGATCTGGCAGGTTAGAGAAATCCTGAAGAAATCCGGTCGCATGAACGACCAAGGTAACCTGGTGCACGAGCCCGGCGGGGCGCTAGAACGGCCGCTACCTCGGACCCTTTGGCCGGCCGCGGCAGAGATTCCCATCCCGTTCGCGTGGCTTATGGCTTGCGAGAAGGAGGAGCCCGAGGCGTTCTGGAATGCCGTTCGTGAAGCCGTTCAGGGCCAAATGCAGCACCAGATATGGGCGCAAAAAGCTACTCATTTCCTCAACTCCGTTTCAGTGCGAGACGAGCCGAAACTGCACGCGATCTGGAACGGAGTGATACGCGCGCGTGAAGCACGGATCGTGTGGTTGGAGGTGCCAGAAGATGCGCTGACCTCGGCGTCTGCGCAGGAAGGCGCCCGCCCCGTCTTCCAAGACGGCACCGCAGAGGTCACCAGTGTCGAGCATCTGTTCTACAGGCTGAACGCGGGCGGCACCCGCTTGGACGGGGACGAACTCGCATATTCGATGATCAAGGCCCGTTGGCCGGAACTGGAAGAACCTATCAAAAGGCTCGCTTGTCGCAGGCTGCCAGAGGCACGCTTGGTGACGTTGGCGGCGCGGGTGCCACTGGTGATGGCGACAAACCCCATCGACGTCCAACGTCGCCGCAAGATAACCACGGCGGTTTCGGTTAGTGAATTCCGCCGCCTTGCGCACGAGGGATCGCGGAAAGAACAGGGCGAGAGGCTCTTCTCCTTCTTCGAGGGTGGACGCCCCGATCTCGCCGCCGTGCTCGATCGGGTCGAGAGTTGGCTTGAGCTCGGCGACGACGGCATCGGTCTGCCGCCGGTGTTGCAGACCAGCATCGCCCGTAATTCCCGCGACGTGTATGCCTTGCTACTGTGGCTGGCCGCACGCTCGCTGCAAGAAGGGACCAAAAGCGCCGCCGACACCTCAGGTACAGATTTGCGTAAGTCCATCCTCGGCCTGGCCACGACACTGCACTGGTTCGGGGAGGATCAACGGCGCGCCGTGGATGCGATTGCTACGGCGCTCGACGACAAGCCGCTTCAGCCCGGTGCATTTCGAGGTTTGCTCGCCGAAGCGTTCGAAGTGGAAGACCGCTTGGCTCTCCACCGTCCGTTGTGCCCCGGGGAGATCAATGAACTCATAGAGCTGCCATGCAGCAGCTCGCTCAATGGCTGGACATGGAGTAAGCTCTTCCAGGGCAGAAAGCAGGAGCGAAGGCAGAATAAAGGCTTGTTCATGTGGCGCGTCAGGTTACAACGCGAGCTTCTGCTTTATGCTCAGCGTGGTTACATTGTCCAGCGCTTCGGTCGCTACGATCCGTCCCGGCAAGACACCTGGGATCAGCACAACCGCCCCTGGGACTTCGACCACATACTGCCGTCGGCCAAAACGTACTTCAGGCACAAAAGCAAACTCCCTCACAAGGCAGTACTGGACGAATGGATCAACTGCATAGGCAATCTTCGCGCTTGCCCGATGGAAGAGAACAGATCGGACCAGGACAAGTCGCCAGAATGCAAGCTGGCCTCCTCGAAGGATGCTGACAACGCGTTCATAGAGCCACAGGAACTTAAAGGATTCGAATGCGGATTCTACGATATCGCCTCAGCGGATGGAGTGATAGCTTTCATGGGAGCGGCCAAGAGTCGGCTCATCCGAATGTACCACGAGTGGTATAACGGTTTAAATATTTCTATTATGGCCGAAGATACTGTCACAGGTGCATCTATGGAACTCAATGAATGGTCGGACGAGTTAGCAGCGCGGACTGATCGGCCCCCACTGGATGGTCCGGGGTGAATGTTATACCAAAACTCACGGATCGGAACCTATCGACGCACCACCGCCTTCGCGGACGCCAAGGCTGTCTTAGTGTCCGTCCGGAACAATTGTGAGCAAAGTCAGCGGCCTAGACGGGTATCGAACTCTATAGGTCACGCCCGGAACGAATAAAACATAGCATTATCAACGCTTTGATTTCAGGCATGGTCTTTCAACCCATTGATAATGCTCAAAACGTATTCGGACGGACAGTTAGCAGAGGGCGCTGGCCGCATAGGTTCTGATCCGCGGGATTTGGTATTAAACCCCGTCCAGTTTGAAACCCGTGGTCCTGAGCGCTGCCGGTAGGAGGGTTAGGAGAGGCTCTCCCCTGAATGGTGCGGCGACCAGGGAAACGGCACTATGCTTTCCAAACTG
>JBBSHP010000984.1:0-2417 GCA_038232555.1 Bryobacterales bacterium | reverse complement strand
TGTTCGCCACCGGCCTTGGCCCGACGCGTCCCGGCCTTATTCCTGGCCAGCCGTTCCCGTCGAATCCTTTGGAAGTGGTCAACTCGCCGCTGGTAGTCACCGTGAATGGAAAGCTTGCGCAGGTGCTGGCCGCTGCCGGATGTCCCGGCGCTGTGGACCGATACAGGGTGGATTTTCGCGTGCCTCCGGATACGGCCAAGGGGACGGCAACCATCCAGGTGAGCGCAGCGTGGATTCCCGGCCCGCCGGTGAGCATCCCGGTGCAATGACTTCCGGGGCCACGCAAGCGGGACGTACAAAATGAGGAACCCGAGACATGCGACCAACGCTTACAACACCCTGGGCGTTTCTAGCGCGGTCTTGGTTTCGTGTTCTTCTTGGGAGTCGAGTGGGACAAGCGGGCAGTATGAAGGGGGAGCTAATGAATAATGCGATTTTGTTTTTGAAAACCATCGGACTGGCCATGCATAAGAAAATGTGGCCGCTTGCGGCGGCTCTCGCACTAGCTATGGCAGCGCATGCTCAAACCAGCCGCGGAACAGTGACCGGCACGGTCCTGGATCCCACCGGCGCGGTGATCGGCGGCGCGCGCCTTACTCTGACCGGCGTTGATACCGGGATGCGGCTCTCCACAGGCAGCAACGAGGCAGGAGTGTATCGTGTCGACGCCGTCGATCTCGGGGCCTACGAAATCCAGGTCTCGCATCCGGGATTCCGCTCGTATTTGGGGACCGGAATCGGCGTGGAGGCGAATCGCGTGACCACGTTCGATCCAAGGCTGGAAGTGGGTGCAGCCGATACCAGGATCGAAGTCAGCGCTGAATCCAGCGAACTCCTGATCAAAGACAGCCCGCTGCGGGGCGGGAACTTCCAGCCGCGCGAAGTACGCGATTTGCCACTTGTCGGCTTGAATCCGCTCTCTCTGGCGCGGACGTTGCCGGGTGCCACCGAAGCAGCGGGCAGTAAGGTTTGGGGCGGCGGGTATTCCGGGGCGAATAATGGCGGTGGGTTCTCCATCAATGGCCAGCGTCCGCGGGGAAATAACTATATGCTGGATGGCACCGAAAACAACGATGCCAGTTTGAGCGGCGCGGAACAGGTATTTACCATTGCCGACGCCGTTGAGGAAGTCTCGGTTCAAACCGGCAATTTCGGGGTCGAGTTCGGACGTGCCGGCGGGGGAGTCTTCAATGTGGTCACCAAATCCGGCACCAATAGTCTGCACGGCACTCTGCTCTGGCGCTATCAGTCGCAGCGATTCAACTCGATTTCCAATCTCGACAGGCTCACCGGCGTCCCCCAGTCGGTCTTTAGCAATAACATCTTCGGATTCACTACCGGCGGCCCGGTCCGCAGGAACAAGACGTTCTTCTTTGCCGCATTCCAGCAGAACGACCGTCATTCCACGGCCAATTTCCCGATGCAGATACCGACGGCGGACGCTGCCACCCGCTTGCGTTCCCTGTTCCCCTCCAACCCGAGGCTCGATTTGTACCTGGGCGCATTGGGCGATCTACGCGGTGCCGGTTCGCCCTTTCCTGTGCTGCTGGGCATCGATCCGGCAACCGGTATCAACCGCGGATCTGTGCAATTCGCGACAGGCTCCTATGTGCTGCCGGCCATTAGTGACGGCCCGCAATGGCTGGCCCGGCTGGACCACTATCAATCGGAAAAACATCGCTTATCTTGGCGCTATACCTACGACTCGCAGATCACACTCCCGACCGCAGTCTCGTTCGCCGTTTCCTTCCCCGGCTTCGTTCAGCAGACTACCTACAGCCACCATAACCTGCTCTTCGCGGATAGCTACACTTTTGGGCCAAGCTACACCAATGAGTTTCGCTTCTCGTATGGGCGACCGGACTCCAGCGACCTGGCTACCTGGCCAGGCTCGAATCCGCTGGCGCGGACGCTGCCTGAAATCCGAATTCCCGGCATCTCCGCGCCAGGCCTCAATTCGCAAAACACACAGTTCCACTATGGCAATAACTTCCTGTTTCAGGAGACGCAAACCAAGCTGAGCGGTCGCCATGCGTTGCGTTATGGCCTGGAGTTTTTGCGGCAACGTATCACGGAGTCGCGGGGAGGTACTGACCTGGGAACGATCTCATACAGGGATGCGAAGCCTGCGGGCTATTCCGCTTTCGCGAACTTTTTGGACGACTTCAGCGGACCCGCCGGCGCCGCCTCGAGAGTTTTCGGCGCGCCGGTTCTCCACCCGAACCAGTTTCACCAGAGTTACTTCTTTCAGGACAACTGGAAGATGACGCCCACCCTCGCCCTGACACTCGGGCTCCGCTACGAGAACTTCGGGCAGTTCGCCAACGCTCTGCGGTATCCGGCTTTCGCGGGACTTGACCCGGCCCAGTTTCTGGTACGACAGGAAGTGAATGGCGACAATAACAACTTCGGACCTG
>JBBSHP010000983.1:0-2422 GCA_038232555.1 Bryobacterales bacterium | reverse complement strand
TTCCAGCAACGTAAATGTTGCCCGAGGGGTCCACTGCAATGGCGCTGCCGCCAATTCCCGTGGCGGAAAAGATCAGCTTCGCGCCGCTCGAATCCAACTCCATCAGATACGGACGCCCGCTGCTGTCAGGTACGTTGTATGCGTTGGCCGTAACCGGAAATCCAGGGCCTTGCGCGGTTCCGCTGATCAGTATCAGACCTTGCGCGGTTACGGCCACCGCTTGTGCTCGGCTCGGAACGGCGCCGCCCAAGAACGTTGAGAACAAAACCTCACCGTTTGGATCGAGTTTAGTCAGGAACGACCGCCGGGTATCGGTGGAAGCGGAAGTGGGCGGTGCGCCTGTCGTAACGGGAAAGTCGGGCGAATTTGCCGTGCCGACCACATAGGCGTTACCCGCGCGATCGACGGCAATTCCGCCTGCGGAATCGGTGACTGATCCCGCCAGGTATCGCGTGTAAATCCGCTGGGCGCCTTGAGGATCGAGCTTTTCGACCAGCACCCCCGGTCTGATTCGTACTCGCATCCAGTACGACATTACCGGCCAGGTAGACGTTCCCGGAGCTATCGGTGGCGATGCTCACAGGATAGAATCCGTATCGCAGATATGTGGAGTAGACGAGTGTTCCCGTGTCGGCCCAACTGGACGCCGCGGCAAGAATCGTAACGAAGGTAATGAATAGGAATTTCATGGGAGTGCGTAGGAGAACGGTTTGCTTGAAGCTATGCCGGCTGTTAGCACGATGCTGATTGGTCCGCTTACGATATCGCTCGGCAGCATTACGTTGACTTGGTTTGCTCCTTGCACCAACGCCGGCGCGCTGCCTGCGTACAGGACCTGTGCGGGTTCGGCGTTGACGGTCGCCGAGACCGGAAGCTGGCACAAAGGTAAAGCGTCCCCCGTGAGTTGTCCGCAGCCGGTTGCGTATAGCGTGAGCGTGCCATCGCCATTTGATACTGCCGCGAAGATGCCAGGTGCGGAGGGCGCTACATCCAAGCTGACAGGAATGGAGGAGCCGACTTTGAGCGCCGTTTTTGGACCGGTCGCTGTGTACGGAACCGTAGCACTGATCTGAGTGGATGACGAGTACACGACCGTTGCCGGGATGTTGTCGAAGCTAACGTTCCCAGCGAGATTGGTTCCAAAGATCGTGATGATTTCACCCGGCGCGACCGGGCCACCAGCAAAGCTACCCGCGTTCACGACCGAGGCCGCAGTGAAGCTCGGAGAAGGGACGCCAACCGCCAAAGAGAGCACGTTCGACAGCGCCGACTGGGGATTTTGGACGGCGATGGTGTGGTTGTATTGCACAGAGAAGTAAGTGGCAGGCACGCTAAACTGCAGCGTCGATGCGTCCACAAACTGAATCGGAGTAATCGTCCAGAGCACTCCGTCTACCTGGATAGAGGACTTCGGCGAGAATCCCGACCCAGCGATTGCTACGGTCGTCTCTGCTGCCCCTATGCCGACGAACTGCGGCTTCACCGAATTCAACATCGGTGCTGAAGCGAATACCGTTAAACCCACATCAACCGCCGCTGCCGTTCCGGACACCGGCAACAAAGAGATGCTGCTGGTGTAGGTCCCTGGCGTAAGCGAGCCCGCATTGACTGATACAAGAAGCCCCGATCCCGTCAGAGAAGCGGAGAGCCACGATGCACCCGCCGTCGCTATGAAAGTGCCGCCACTCACGGACACCAATTGCGCTTGCGGGGCCGGTCCACCCGTCGTGAAGGCGAAATTAATTCGTGCCGGCACAACAGCAAGAGGTGAGGATGGCAGAGGGGTTGTGTCGGATATCTTCGCTAAAAACACATCACCTCCGCCGCCGTAGGCCGATTGGTACGCGTTCTTCACGGGGAAATCGAGCGATCCCGTGTCCCCGGTTGAATAGACGCTTCCGCTTCCGTCGATTGCAATCGGCCTGCAGAACTCGTTCCCACTGCCTCCGAGAGGCGTCGAATACACAAGGGAGCGATTCGGGGCCAGTTTGGCGACAAAGCAATCATCGCCACGTATTCCGCCCCCGCGCCACGGTTGCAACGCGTTCTTGGAAGGAAATTCCGGTGATCCCGCAGACCCCGCAACATACACTGATCCCGCAGAATCGACTGCCACTCCGGCAACTGACGAGTATGTCCCGCCCCCAAAATAACTGGCGTATTCGATTGCGTTTAGTTTGTTGTCGAACAGCGCTAAGAATGCGCCATTTCCCTCCGTGGTAGCCGATTGCACGGCGTCCGGCGTAGTTTGCAGGTTTGGCCCAATGGCTCCGCCGACCCAGACTCGACCGCTCCCATCCGATGCTACGGCGCGAGCGCCCCCGAAGCCGGAGCGCCGAATAAGATCGACGTGACGATGGTTTGAATGTCGGCCGTCACTAGCATCAATACTGGAGATTGAAGTGAGCTAGGGATTACCTGT
>JBBSHP010000982.1:0-2425 GCA_038232555.1 Bryobacterales bacterium | reverse complement strand
GCGGGAACGATATCAGAGCGCTGCGGAAGTCCAGTCCTACAGTGGGATTGCGCCGGTGACCGAGCAGAGCGGAAATAGCAAATGGGTTCACTTTCGCAGGGCTTGTCCCAAATTCCTGCGTCAGACGTTCCATGAATTTGCTGCCCACTCGATCACACGATCGGCCTGGGCGCGCGCCTACTACGATTTGCAGATCCGCAACAACAAAGGTCACCATGCGGCGGTGCGGGCGTTGGCAGCGAAATGGATCCGGGTATTGTTCCGGTGCTGGAAAGATCGCAAACCTTACGATGAGCGGACTTACTTGCTAGCCTTAGCCAAGCATCATTCTCCGCTACACGGACTGATTCCACCGGCTACCCAAGTCAAGTGGAAGAACGTGGCGGGATTTCAGAAACTTTTTTTGGAAAACTCTTGACGGAACAACTCAGATGTCCCCACGCAGATGCCCAAGCCGGTGTTTCTGACGCAAATGACCATCCCACCGTCAATCGCTGGGGCATGCCCAAGAGCGCAGAAAAAGCTCGAAACGTCTCAGCCATAAATATCTTTCGATTTGATGAGTATGGCCGAGACCTCGACAATCTTCGTCTGTACGTTGCGCGGCGATCGAGAGCTTTCTCGGGGTCTTTGGAAAGATCAACGTGCCAGGGCATCCCTGATCACGCGCAAGGGCTGGCGATTAAAGGGAAAGCGATGCAGCAAGCGCCGGTATTGAAACTCTGTAGTGAAACATCTTTTCTCCTGGAGGAACGTTCTACCCTGGAAAGCCGTTATTCCCCGTGACGCACGGACAAAAATGTCGCGCCGGACATGTGCCCTAAGCGAGAATGGTTCTGATCCTCTATGCCGGTCTACCAAATTCATCGTTTGAAAGACAGCCTACGCCAGCAATTCCGGTCGGCGCCTCATACCAGCGGGCTGAGCACCGTGAGACTCAGAGATTACGAAAGCGAAGCCGAGGTCGAAGCGCCCACTGTCTACTCTGCCTGGGACGAATTGCGGCGCACCAATCGCGCTCTGCAGGTAGGCGATATTCTTGAGCTCGAAGGTGGCGCTCTCCACATTTGCAAGTACATCGGTTTTGAGGAAGCACGCTGGTTTGTGCCGGAGGCGGCTCCGGTTCCAGTGCCCGCCCGAGATTCACCTGAAGTAACATGAGGGGAGTATGTTCGTTGGTCCGGATTTAGGGGATCGGATCAATTCTTTCTCGCTGGTGAGTTACATACCCGATCCCTTGGCGGCGTTTCTGAATCTCTTGCGCCAGGAACTTGTGCCCAACTGTTTTCTGCGGGCGCATGTAACCGTCCTCCCGCCACGCCCTAATTCCGCAAGCATCGAGAGTGCCTGGGACGGCCTCCGCACGGTTGCTCAGCAATTTGAGCCCTTCGAAATCGAGTTGTCCGGCGTTGACGTGTTCCCTCACTCCGAGGTGATCCACGTCACGCTGGGAGCGGGGCAAGACCAGTTGCGCGCCATGCACGATGCCATGAACATCGACGGCTTGAAATTCAAAGAGGCCTACCCGTATCATCCGCACATTACGCTGGCGCAGAATCTGAAACCCGACGAGATCGATGAGCTGATCCATGTGGCACACCGGCGCTGGGATGATTTCCCTCATCCCCGCTGCTTCCGGGTTGAAACCTTAACCTTCGTGCAGGGAACCCGCTGGAAAGAGTGGATTGATCTGCGCGAGCACCACTTGGCCACGGAACCGTTGTCCATCGCGAAAGCGTAAGGATCAAAGCCTAGGAGTGGTGATCGCGCCCTCCGCGGCCGACCCCACCAGCGCGACGTACTTTGCAAATACGCCGGTCCGATAGCGCGGCTCAGGCTTTTTCCACAGGCTCAGCCTTTTCTGCATCTCTTCCTGGGAGATCTCAATGTCGATGGTGCGCTTCTCGATGTCCAGCGAAATCGTATCGCCCTCCTGGACCGCCGCAATAGGTCCGCCCACGGCGGCTTCCGGCGCAACGTGACCCGCCATAAATCCGCGCGTAGCGCCGCTAAAGCGCCCGTCGGTGAGCAGCGCTACGCTCTCTGAAAGACCCGCACCCACGATCGCGCCCGTCACGCCCAGCATCTCGCGCATTCCAGGACCGCCTCGGGGACCCTCGTAACGGATCACCAGGATATCGCCCTCCCGAATGCGGCCTTCCTGCACGGCCGACATCGCGGCTTCTTCCGAATCAAACACGCGCGCCGGTCCACGCTGCCCCTTACGCTCGATACCCGTAACTTTGATCACGCACCCTTCGGGCGCAAGCGATCCTCGCAGGATCACCAGCCCTCCGGTCTTCTTAATCGGATTGTCCAGGCTGCGGATCACTTCCTGGCCTGGCGTTTCACGTGCCTCGGACGCTTCTTCCGCGAAGGTGCGACCGGTCACCGTCATGGCTGAACCATCCACATATCCGCCGTC
>JBBSHP010000981.1:0-2431 GCA_038232555.1 Bryobacterales bacterium | reverse complement strand
GCAACGTAACGAACCCGACGCGGAGCGCGAAGAAGATCTGGATCTGGATGGCGAGAGCCAGGAATTCCAGTCTCTCGCCGAGCCCAAGGGCGACATCCCAGAGCCTGAGCCGAGCGGTGCCGGTGCGCGGTTCCGAAAGCTAATGCAGCGCTCCCCGACGAGTGAGGAAAAGGGGAGCGACAAGTGGAAGCATCTGAAGGAGGACCGCACCAGGACGTTCATGATGCTCGCCGGCGGCCTGGTTGTAATGGCGCTGGTTTTCTTCGCGCTGTTTTCGTCTCCGAGCTCCAGCCGAAAGATGAACAATGCGCGACCCAATCAGCCCAACCTAGGCCGCGGACCGGGAGGAGAAAACTCCGCCGATACTGGGCACTCGGTGACTCCCTTGCTGAATGCGGACACGCGCAAGACGGACGAGAACTCAGGTGCTGTAACGCCGGAGGACATCCGAAACACGGCCAAACTGCGGGCGCAATCCCAAGCAGCACAAACGTCCGCGCCGACAGTTCCTAAGGCAGAGCCAAAAGACTACGCTCTGAATAAAATCAACTTTCCGGCCGAGCCCGCCTACGTGCCGCCCACGCAGACCAGTTCCATCCCGGCTTCGGCACCGATCCCACTCCGAGCAACGAAGGCATCCTTAGTCTTCGTGCGAAGCACAACAGGAACACGCGAAACGACACCCGGTGGCCCTCTTGTGCAGCCCGCAATTCTGGCGCAGACATCCGATTTCAACGCGCTTCCGGCCGGAGCCCGGCTCGTAGCACGGCTCGAAACGCCCGTGAGCTCGGCCGTCAAAGCGCCGGTCGTCGCGGCGATCGAATACAACTACGAGCGCGACGGTGAGATCGTGATCCCGGCCGGCACAAAAGCTTTCGGAGAGCTTGAGCAGGCAAATCAACAGGGCGTCGTTGGTCTTCACTTTACTGCCATTCAGATGCCGGACCAAAGTATGCAACGCATCGACGGCCGCGCTATGAGTCTGCGCTACGAACCGCTGCGCGGTAGCGTAACCGGACGGAACACAGGCAAGCGCTTTCTGGTGCGGGCCATGACGGGCATAGGGACGATTGCGGCCGCTACGGTAGGTGTGCGCACCGGGACCGGATTGAGTGAACCGATCACCAACAATGTCCTGCTGCGCGAACGAGTCGCGAACAATGTCGCCATTGGGGGTGAGCAGCAGTTGGCGGAGATGGCTTATCACCAGAATATTATCGTCACCGTTCCCGGCAATACCCGGTTCTATCTCGTGCTGGCAAAGCCGACCAGAAACTACGCGGGCGGCTCCACGCCAACGGCGCCCGTTCCGGCCAACGATCCGGGAACCCAGGGCTTCTCGATTGCTTCTCAGACAAGTGCGCAGGAGCTTCGAGAATTGATGGAACTGAAGCGTGAGCTGACACGGATGTACCAGCAACAACAGCAGAAGGTAATGGTTGAGCAGACTTCCGCGCCACAACAATAACGCTGGCTCGGAGGAACGAAAACAATCGCAATTCGACCGGCATAATCGGCTTTGCAGGGGCTCTCTGGATGGGGTTAAAGTAATCCCAAGGAGAGCCATATGTCGTTTTCGCTGCCCCGAGGCGTTGCCTCCTTGAGCTTACGGGCAATTCTCTGGATTGCCGTTGCAGCCGTCATCTCCCTGAGTTACATCCTTTACACTCCCGAGCCTGCGGTCCGCGGAATGCAGCCGGGCGCGGCCGACTGGATTTTCCGAAGTTGGCCAGCCCTGTTCGCTTCCGCGCTGGGTATGCGGCTGCTGCTGAGTGGCCCGATCGCAAACGCGCCAAGGTGGGTCCAGAAGGGCGTGCGCCTCGCGATGGTCTTCTTCGTCTACTCGGGCTTTCTGTTCCTGCTGCGATGGAATCCATTCTGGGCATGGATGAACTCGTTGGGTTTCATGAACCGAAATACCGATATGGGCGTGCTCATTCTGGTCGCGACGATCCTCTGGATTCTCGCCTCGGTGCGTGTTTTCTTTGGGTGGCTGCGACTGCCTTTCTTTCGCCGTTTGGGATCTCGCGCGAGTTCAGGTTCTGCTCCCGAGATGAAAGCGACGCGGCCGAGCATAAAGTTCTCCGATGTCGGGGGAATGGACGAGGCGAAAGAGCAGATTCGACAAATCGTGGAAAATCGACTTCATCCAGTAAAATTTGGCAAATATGGAGTGGTCCGAAACGGCATCCTGCTGCATGGCCCTCGCGGGAGCGGAAAGACTTTTCTGGCTGAAGCTACAGCCGGAGAATTTGGATTGAACTATTTTTACGTGTCACCCACGACTTTATTTAAGGTTCGTCAGAAAAACTCGTGGGTTGATTCGGGCTCTGGGAGCTTGCCAAGTGAGTGATAGAGAGCGAGTTCGAGGCAGCGGAAGGTCCGGAAGCCGTAGGATTTTCTCATAGTGACTTTGGCTTTGTTGTTCAGG
>JBBSHP010000980.1:0-2446 GCA_038232555.1 Bryobacterales bacterium | reverse complement strand
TCCCGCCGGAGCTTCACTTCGAGGCGTTGGTGCTGCTCGTCCTGGATTAATGCCAGAGTGGACATGTAAAAACCTTGTGAATTGTACCCGCTACTTCCTCTATTGCGTCATCTGAATTACGGCGTCTCCACATTAATAAGGAAATGGCACGGGGGGTCCGGGACAGCAGAGTCGAAGTTTTTGTTTCACCGGAAAATGGGTATGGGCGTTGTCATCATCCCGTTCGACTACGAACAGTTGCCGGAATCCCAGCAGAGGACGATCATTCCCATCTGCATCGCTTCCGTTGACCGTCATGGCAACCCCATCGCGCGAGTATGGTTCGAGGAAGGAGTCGCTCCGATCCAGGAGCAGCTTCGCGGCATCGCCCGTTACAAGCTGGGGGACGTTCGGCTCGTCTCGGAACTGGCAGAAATCACGGTGCACAAACTGTGGGTGCGGCACGGTGAGGATGCGGGAATCTGGCCGTGGCGGCGAGTGTGGGCACGTGCGATTTGGGAGGCGCGCGAAATGGCTGCGGGCGATTCCCAGTGGCGCATCAGGCACACCGTTCCCCTGGCGCTTGGTTCGCTGGAACATGACGTCTACGGAAACGGCCTGACCGACCCAACACGCTACGACGAAGTCTATGAACGAGAGCTACTGGTCGAACTGGTCGACCGCCGGATCGAGAGCGACTGCCGCGACGAGATTCGTCAGGTTTTCAAGATGTTGCGTCAAGGGTACACATGGGACGAAATCGCCACGGAACTCCATGACCCGAAGCCGGAGGCAACGATTTTGGCGATGGATCAAACAAAACTTCCCGCAAAAACCTCGACAAAAGCCCTTGCATCACCATCGACATGTGCCATAATTACTGGCGGACATGAACGGCGAAACACCGGAACATAAGTGGAATCGGCTGCAACGTGAATACCAAAAGGGCGTTCAGGCTTCGTACCCCAACCCAGAACGGCGCGGTTGCCTCGAATCAGATATCCTGCAAGATTTGGCACTGCGTTCCGCTCGACACGAGGATATCGAGGAGGAGCAACATTGGAAGCATGTGATCCACTGTGCGCCGTGCTACCAAGAGTATCTCGATCTGCGGGAGGCGTGTCGGATCGGCGACCAAGCGAAGGTGCATCGCGAATCGCGGTAAGTTCAGAAGGATCACTCGACTGGCAAGCAACCGCGTCGAACGCAACCAGATTGAGGCGTTACCGCGTGAATTACGCGCTGGCCTTCATCTTCGCAGTCGAGTTTCTATTTGCAGCGCCTACGAGCGCAGTACTGGGCCACGATAAGTAGTCCCTCATGGACGATCTGGCGATTCGGAACCGCACTTCACTGGCCCACTGTGGCAGGAACTCATTCCCACGCAAACCTACGCACAGTAATTAAGCCTCGATCACAAAACCCGCAGGCCCGGAATCGTTACCAAGCTTTCGGGGCACCAACATGAGCGGAACTAACCCCATGGAGAGCCCGATCCGTTAGGCCCGCGCCAGTGGTAAACATAACGCCGTTTGAACGAAGCCGCTCGCACGGCAGACGCTACGCGTGCTTGTTGGTCGAGGCTTTCTCTTCGACCCGTTTGCGTTCGCGATGTAGAAGGGGTAATCTCTTTGGACGATGCTCCACATTTGGATGCTCACGATAGAGCCCAGCAGTTGGTTTACGTCCAGTGGAATATCGATTCAAATTCCAATAATGGCCCGCGTCTGCCCTAAACGCGAGCGGCTTCCTTCAAACATCTCTATCCGAAGTGATCCGGCGGTCCCGAGTCCGCCGCCCCACCACACTCACGCGCCGGATCACTCCAGATAGAGTCCTAGCGTCAGCGAGGATCTATCGCCCTGCCGAGTCTGTCCAATGGGCACGTCTCTTTCTTGGTTGGGTCGGCTGGTCCGTTTCACGGCGTCTACTCGGCTAATTCGCTTTGGGTATACTTTCCCGAAAGGAACTCAATGAGATTGATAACCCTGCTGCCTGGAATACTGGCTCTTGTCGCGGGCTACCTGCATGCTGAATCTCCTGACATACGCGGCGAGGGTACGCGGAACTCGCGGGTCATGCAGTATGCCGAAGAGCTGTTGGACGGCATAGGGCCTCGGCTCACCGGCTCGACTAGCCTTGATCGTGCGGTTGATTGGGCAAAGCGGACCCTTGGGACTATCGGTCTCAGTCAAATCCACGAGGAAAGCTGGGGCGAGTTTGGAACGGGCTGGCGAGAACGGAGCACCATTATCCGGATAATTGCGCCGGACGAGACCCCACTGCTGGGCCGCGCCGCGCCTTGGTCGCCATCCACGAAAGGCCCGGTCGCAGGTGAACTTCTCGCGCTACGGGTTTTTCGAGCGAGAAAGACTTCGAAGCCTGGCGTGGCAAACTGCGCGGCAGGATCGTGTTGTTGGGGCGAGCTCCAGCCGCGCCAGTATTTGTGCCAGTGGAGAAGCCGCTG
>JBBSHP010000979.1:0-2447 GCA_038232555.1 Bryobacterales bacterium | reverse complement strand
TTGACCATCCACCTCCTCCAACGCACGCCCTCGGCGCGGATGATGATGGCTTCTGCATCTACTCACATTCCCAGTTCCGTTCTTCACCTGGGTTACTTCAACCGAGCACTACTGGGTCACTCTTGCCAAGTGCCGAAGCGTTAACCGGGCCAGCTGCACGTGAGTGGATCCAATCGGGCCACATCGTCTGGCATAAGGAGAATCCGGAGTTCATTGCCGAATTCGCCAACGTGAGCCATCGCCCAATCTTTAGCTCAGTGCGGTCGAACAGCCAGGCGTGGTACCTGCAGACTGCCTACCGGCTACCGTGGAACGGGAGCGCATGGAAACCGTACTTCCGTTTTGAATACACGCATGTGCCCAACTCGGATACCCTGTTCCGAGCCGTTCCTTCGTTCAACGCTTCAACGGCGGGGATTCGTTATGACCTCACCACCTTTGCCGCGTTGAAATTTGAATTTCGGAAATACAACCGTCGGAATTTGCCGGACATCACTGGCGCCTTTACCCAGGTCAGCTTTACTTTCTAATGCTCATTGCGTCCATTGGCAAGAGGCTTGTAGCACAGGTGGTGCTGGTCATTCTGCTGTGGCTTGGTTGTACGCCTGCCTTTTCAGCAGCCGGCGGACTGAACTTGGCCCTGGTAGTGCGACCGGACGTCCCGATCGACAATCTCTCGTTAGGAGAATTGCGCAAACTGCTCCTGGGCGATCGTCAGTTCTGGAGTTCCAGCTTACGAGTAACCCTATTGATATCGGCCCCGGGTTCTCGCGAGAGAGACATTGTTCTGAAGGATGTCTATCAGATGCCCGAAGCGCAATTCCGGCAATACTGGATCTCAAAAGTATTCCGCGCCGAGGCGGCTAGCGCGCCTAGAATCGTATACTCCAGCGACATGGCCGCGGAGCTTGCCTCTTCGATTCCAGGCGCCGTGGCCTTCATCGATGCCTCTCAAATTCCAAAAGGCTTGAAAGTTGTAAAGATCGATGGCCGACTGCCCGGGGATCGAGGTTATCCGCTACACTAAGCCGACATCAGGCTCGCTACATCAGTTCCGCCGGTACGTTATCCTTCAGTATTCTCCTTCTAAACAATGATTGGAACGACCGTTTTGCACTATCGCATCGTTTCAAAGCTGGGCAGCGGAGGTATGGGCGTAGTGTACAAGGCCGAGGATACGCGGCTGGGCCGGAGTGTCGCCCTTAAGTTTGTCCCCGAAGAGCTCGCGAGCAATCAGACCGCCCTCGAACGATTCCAGCGCGAAGCGCGAGCTGTCTCCGCCCTCAATCATCCAAATATCTGTACGCTTTTCGACGCGCTGGAAGCGGAAGGCCGGCCATTTTTGGTGATGGAGTATCTGATCGGGCAAACTCTGGGCGATCGTATTTCTTCCGCGCCATTGAAGGTGGACGAAATACTAGAGCAGGCGATACAGATCGCGGATGCTCTCGATACCGCGCACTTGGCAGGGATTGTTCATCGCGATATAAAGCCTGCGAACATTTTCGTAACCACGCGCGGCGTAAAGATCATGGACTTCGGCTTGGCCAAGGTGGCGAGCGCCGATCATGCGCGGATGAGACAGGACTCCCTGATGCCCACCGCTATCGTCAGCGACCCGCTCACCAGGCATGGCTCCGCAATTGGGACGGTCGCGTACATGTCGCCTGAGCAGGCGCGGGGTGAGGACCTGGACAACCGGACAGATATATTCTCTTTCGGAGTTGTGCTGTATCAGATGTGCACGAACGTCTGCCCCTTTCAAGGTTCTACGACGGCCGTCACTTTCGATAAGATACTGAACCGCGAGCCCACTCCGGCCACCCGCATCCGCCCAGATTTACCTGTTGAACTGGATCGGATCATTTGCAAGGCGTTAGAGAAGAATCGGGATATGCGGTATCAGACCGCCGCGGATATGCTTTCGGATCTCAAGCGTCTGCAACGGGACATCGGTTCGGGTAAGACCGCTGTCATCAGCACCAGCTCTCTGCTCGCGGCGACTCAGAGCCCGGCGCACATGCACGTAACATCTGTGCGGGACCAGCCTTCTCAACCCGTTCACCCATCCACGACCGAACGCATCGCCACTTACGTGAAGCTCCGGCCGAGATATTTCGCTATCGTCGCGCCTATCCTTGCAGTCGCAATCGCGATTGCTGTGTATTTGACGATGCGGGCCGCGCCATTGGATTCCGTGGCCGTGTTGCCTTTTGTCAATGTGAGCGGCGATCCAAAGGCGGAGTACCTCGCCGATGGAATCAGCGAAAGCGTTATCAACACGCTGTCGCAACTCCCTCAATTGTCGGTTCGCTCGTTCAGCTCCGTTGCCCACTACCGGAATAAAGATGTCGATCCGAAGCTGGCTGGACGCGAGTTGAACGTAGCTGCCATCGTTACGGGACGGCTTGTGCAGCGCGGAGAAAATCTTTCGGTGAGCACAGAGT
>JBBSHP010000978.1:0-2450 GCA_038232555.1 Bryobacterales bacterium | reverse complement strand
GAACTCGCGTTCGATGTCGCAGTAATCGGGGCCAGCGTCGGTGGCTGCGCGGCGGCGCTCGCTCTGTCGCAGACCGGATTGCGCGTGGTGCTCACGGAAGAGACCGACTGGATCGGCGGCCAGCTTACCTCGCAAGCGGTTCCCCCTGACGAGCACCCCTGGATCGAAGCGTTTGGGTCCACGCGACTCTACCGCGAATATCGTAACGCCGTTCGTAACTACTACCGGCGGAATTATCCGCTGACCGAAGCGGCCCGGAGCCAGGCCTACTTCAATCCAGGCAATAGCTGGGTGTCCAAGATCACGCACGAACCCAGAGTGTCGCTCGCAGTGCTCCAGGCCATGCTCGCGCCGGCCGTGAGCGGCGGAAATCTGGTAGTCCTGCTCAAGCACAAACCGGTGCAGGCCGATGTGGAGCGCGATGCAGTGCGTTCTGTCACTGTGACAAGCCTGGAGACGGGTGCTGAACGCGTCCTCCACGCTACCCAATTCCTGGATGCAACCGAACTGGGCGATCTGCTGCCTCTCACCAAAACCGAGTACGTCACGGGCTTCGAATCGCGTAGGCAGACCGGGGAGCCGCATGCGCCCGAACAGGCCCGCCCCGACGACATGCAGGCCATCACAGTGTGCTTTGCGATGGACTATCAATCAGGCCAAGATAACATCATCGAAAAGCCTACAGAGTACCAGTTCTGGCGCGATTACGTGCCAAAGATGGACCCGCCCTACACGGGCAAACTGCTCGACATGATCTCTCCGATGCCCGCCACGTTGAAGCAGCGTGCGCTGTTCTTTGAGCCCGGAATCGATAGCGTTGCCGGCGGCCCCCGCTCGCTGTGGACCTATCGGCGCTTGGCCGATAAGAGCAACTTCATTCCCGGAGCGTATGGAGGCGATATCTCGCTGGTGAACTGGCCGCAGAACGACTACTGGCTTGGCAACGTCTGCGATGTCAGCGATGACGAAGCCGCCCGCAACGTAAAACGCGCCGGCCAACTCAGCCTGTCGCTGCTCTACTGGCTGCAGACCGAAATTCCGCGCCGGGACGGAGGGCAAGGTTGGCCGGGACTGCGGCTTCGGCCCGATGTGGTGGGAACCGAAAACGGTCTGGCGAAGTATCCGTACATCCGCGAGTCGCGCAGGATTCAGGCGGAGTTCACCGTCGTGGAGCAGCATGTAGGCCCCGAGGCTCGCAAAGAGGGCACAGCCGCGCGCAAAGAGGGCACAGCGGCGGTATTCCCCGATTCTGTTGGGGTGGGGAGCTATCGCATCGATCTGCACCCCAGCACCGGCGGGGACAATTACATCGACATCAGTTCACTGCCGTTTCAAATTCCATTGGGTGCGCTGATTCCGAAGCGCGTGGACAATCTGATCGCTGCTTGCAAGAATCTCGGCGTCACGCACATCACGAATGGATGCTACCGGCTGCATCCGGTGGAGTGGAATATTGGTGAGTCCGCCGGATATCTGGCCGGCTACGCGGTTCAACAGCGCACCAGTGCCCGAGCCGTTCGCAGCCAGCACTTCGCTGATTTTCAGGCCAGGATCGAGAGCTTGGGTGTGGAGACTCGTTGGCCAAGCCTGACCCCTCGGTGAGGTGATCGGGCGAAAGCCCTTAACTTGCCGCCGGCCCGGCCTCTTTCCGCGCGTGCTCAAACAGAAAGTTCACCGTCTTATCCGTGCGAATGCGCGTAGCGATTCGTCCCAGGTCGCCGCTCTTTTCCAGCTTCTTGCGAACCGCGGCGGCTGGTTCCCGCTCTTGTCTCGCAATCCGTTGCACTTCGCGATCCACTTCCTCTTTGGTCGTGTTGATATTCTCTCGTTCGCCGATCTTGTCCAACAGCAGCAGGACCTTGACGTCGCGAGTAGCCTTCGGCCTCTGCGCTTCTTTTAACTTGGGCCAATCGATTTGCAGCTTGCCGACATCGATACCCCGCTCGATCATCTGGCGGAATTCGGATTCCAGCTCCGCCTCGATCTGCTTCTCGATATACGTCTCCGGCACGGGAAAATCATGCGCCTCGGCCAGCTTATCTAATAGTTCCTTCTTGGCCTGGTTTTGAGCGCTCGCTTCCCGCTCGTGAAAGATGGCCTGCCGTACGGCTGCGCGAACGTCGTCCAGAGTTTGGAAATCGCCCAGGTCTTGCGCGAACTCGTCGTTCAACTCGGGAAGTTCTTTCAACCGGATCAGCTTCAGCTTCATATGAAACCGCACCGTCTTGCTAGCCAGACCCTCCTGCCCGTAGTCTTCCGGATAAGCGACATCGAAGTCCTTGTCATCCTCCGGAGACATGCCCAGTAAAGCTTCCGTGAATCCCGGAAGAGCGTCCGCATCGCCCACGTGCAGCGTCATCTCGTCCTGCTGGATCGGCTCCGGAGCGCCCGAAATGCTTTGGAGCGACACCACCACATAATCGCCATCCACCACGGGACGAGGGTCGACG
>JBBSHP010000977.1:0-2458 GCA_038232555.1 Bryobacterales bacterium | reverse complement strand
GTCCGCAACCGTCCGATGGGATGCGGCATAGGCATCCAGCGTGATCTTGGTTGGATCCGATGGCCCTTCATGGCCTTGCGCCGAAAGGCTTTGGCTGCGGTTACGTCGCGCTTCCGGCTCAGGAGGAAGTCGACCGTCTTCCCGGCTTTGTCGACCGCCCGATAGAGATACATCCATTAGCCTTTCACCCGGACATACGTCTCATCCATCCGCCACGATCCGCCGTGTGCGCCATGCCGATGCCGCGTTCACTCATCATCTCGATAAGGTCGCGAAAGCTGAGTTTGTAGCTCAGATACCAGCGGATGCACAGGACCACGATCTCCTGGTCGAAGGGCCGATCTTTTGAACAGTTCCCCGACTGGCACGGAGCGTGACATCTGTCTTTCGTCACCCAGTGCGGCCACGTTTGCACCAGAGCCTCTTTGCCAACATGGAGCCGGTGTTGCTTGGCCAATTGTTCGGCAGCGAATGTCGGTCCAAAATCGTGCCAATCCGGCTGTTCCTTCCGGTTGTCAAGAGGAACTACTACTTGGCTTACTGAGCCTCGCATAATATAGCGGGGTCGCCTTACTTACAGACGGCTCGCTTTTGCGGTGTCGGCGCAAGCCTGGGCGCTCCGCTATATTACGCGAATGTCAGTAAAGCGGACTTCCTATCTAGCCGCGACAATAACCCGACCGCCATGCACGACCGCCAATTTCCTGGCAGATCGAGTGTGATAACATCCTTTCGCGCGCATAATTCACTGGTTCCGCGAACAAGATGCTTATTCGAACTACCGCAAACCGTATGTAGTTTAGGGCAGAGTCGCCCAGGGGAGATGGACTTCATAGTGTCTGAGGGCGGGCGCTCGAAGGGGCAGATGACCAGCGCAGCGCCTATGCAGAAGTCCGTGCGGCTGCTGCTAGGAATTCTGGTCGCATCTGTATTCATCAACTACATCGATCGCGGCAACCTTTCTATGGCTGCCCCGATGATCGAGAAGGAGCTAGCGCTTTCACCATACCAAGTGGGAACGCTGCTGTCCGCGTTTTTCTGGACCTACTCTCTGATGCAACTGCTCGGTGTTGCGGGCTGGCTTGCAGACCGTTTTCCGGTTCGCATGGTTTTCGGTATTGGATTTTTTGCATGGTCAGCTGCAACCGTAGTGACCGGCTTTCTATCCGGTTTTGTAGCCATCTACGCCGCCCGTTTGGTGCTCGGCATGGGTGAGTCAGTTTCATATCCTTGCTACTCGAGACTCTTCGCCAGTCATGTTCCGCAAGAACATCGCGGACAGGCTAATGCTCTCCTGGATGCCGGAACCAAGATGGGCCCTGCTCTTGGTACTTTTCTGGCGGGTGTGCTGCTGGTCCGGTATGGATGGCGTGTTTTCTTCGTGACACTTGGTCTCGGGAGCCTGCTTTGGCTGATTCCTTGGGCTATCTACATGCCGAAGTCAACGGAGTCCTCCCATGTGCGGCCAGCCAACTTGCCTTCCATACGGGCATTGCTTTCCCAACGATCCGCGTGGGGAACCTTCATCGGGATCTTTTGTGGAAATTACTTCTGGTATTTTCTCTTGACTTGGATTCCTATCTATCTAGTCAAAGAACGAGGCCTGTCCATGACGAAAATGGCAAACGTTACCTCGACGGTTTTTCTGATCGTAGCTGCTGCAACTGTTTCCAGTGGCTGGATGTCAGACCATCTTATCGGACGCGGGTACTCCGCCACTCGAATTCGGAAAAGCGTTGTGGTGGCAGGCCTAACGCTTGCATCGAGCATAGTTGCGGTGGCATTCATCCCGAGCGCCTCGTGGTCTTTAGCGTTCCTGATTTGTGCGTGCATAGGATACGGTGTGTATGCTTCGAACCACTGGGCAATTGCACAAACTCTGGCGGGCCCTCTTATGGCGGGGCGCTGGACGAGCGTGGCAAATGGAATCGCAAACTTATCTGGCGTGATTGCGCCATGGCTGGCCGGATTGGTGGTGCAGCGGAGCGGCTCGTCCAAAGCGGCGTTCCTTGTGGTGGCGGCGGTCACCATCGCTGGTGCGCTCGCCTGGGCACTGCTTGTGGGGCGTGTGGAAACGGTACGGTGGGAGCGACTAGAACCTGTAGGCTAAGGTCGCGTGCTTTGCCATTGTATCCTGTCAATGCTCTTGGAATTGAAAAGGAACTACAAGCGTGGTTTGTTCAGCGATGCGTTTTGTGCCGCTCGGCTCCGGCTGCCCTCGTTAACGTCCTGGGTTTTTAGGCCCCTTCATAAAGGTTAGGAGCCGCGGGTCGAATCAGTTGCTTGTGCCGGTTTCATGCCGGGCACGAATGGAAGGATGACCACAGAGGTCTTCGCTTACGCGAAGTTGACGCGATTTTGTGTGCCGATGAGCTTGACAATTGTAATGAGATGGTCCGCCGCGCGGCGTCATCGAGCATCGGTGGTGACCAGACCAAAATAAAAATGGAAGGAGAAT
>JBBSHP010000976.1:0-2462 GCA_038232555.1 Bryobacterales bacterium | reverse complement strand
TTCGTGCTGGTCGCATGCTTGTCATCGTGGACGATGAAGATCGTGAAAACGAGGGCGATCTCGCCATCGCGGCTGAAATGGCAACGCCCGAAACCATCAACTTTATGGCCAAGTTTGCCCGTGGCCTGATTTGCCTGTCGCTCGATCCCGGCATTTGCGACTCTCTCCAGTTGCCGCTCATGACCAGCCGCAACACCTCGCGCCTGGGCACCAACTTTTGTGAATCTATCGAAGCCATGGAGGGCGTGACCACGGGCATCTCCGCGGCCGACCGGGCTCGCACCATCCGCGTCGCCATAGACGCGAACTCACGGCCTGGCGATCTGGCCCGGCCCGGGCATGTTTTTCCTTTACGGGCCCGCGAAGGAGGCGTCCTGCTGAGGGCAGGGCAGACCGAAGCTGTGGTAGACATCGCAAAATTGGCCGGTCTTCGCCCAGGCGGCGTCATTTGCGAAATCATGAACGATGACGGAACCATGGCACGCGTTCCGCAATTGCTCGACTTTTGCAGGCAGCACGGATTGAAGATGATCTCGGTTGCCGACCTCATTCGCTACCGGCTGCTGAATGAGCGATTCATTCAACGTCAAACCGAGAGCTGTATTCGAACCGAGTTCGGCGACTTCCGCACTATCGCTTACGCCAGCACCATCGTTCCGGAGCAGCATCTCGCTCTGGTCCATGGAGACATCGAACAGCGCGAAAATGTGGTGGTCCGCATGCACTCGCACTGCGTCCTAGGTGATGTGTTCGGTTCCGTGGATTGCGATTGCAATCGGACCATTCGGAATTCTCTAGAGCGGATTTCGCGGGAAGGCGCCGGTGTTCTGGTGTATCTGCACCAGACCGGACCGGGTTTCCGCAATCACAAGAGCTACACCACTCCCGACGGCCAGAAAACGCTCCAGCACGAAAATGGAATCGGAGCTCAGATCCTGTCGGACCTGGGATTAAGGACCATTCGGTTGCTCACTAACCACCCCCGCAAGATCGTCGGGTTGGATGCGTACGGCATCCAGATCACCGAACAGATTCCGGTGTAAGTAGGTTTTCCAACTCCGCCACTCGCTTCTCCAGCCGGCGTAGCTCCCGGATAAGTTCCGGCAGTCTCGGAAACGCAGTCACAGACCGCAGCCACTCCCTGCTCTCAAAAGCCGGCGAGCCCGACATCACCGCCCCTGCTTTCACATCGCCCCCGATCCCGCTCTGCGCGTAAATCACGGCGTTATCGTGGATGGTCAGGTGGCCCGAAACTCCAACCTGCCCGGCCAGCAGCACATTCTTTCCAAGCACCGAGGTTCCCGCCAACCCGGTCTGGGCGCAGATGATGTTGTCCTCGCCCACCGTGCAATTGTGCCCCACCTGAACCAGGCTATCCACCTTCGCCCCGCGCTTCACACGCGTCTCCCCGACCGTGGCCCGGTCAATCGAGGAGAGCGATTGGACTTCCACATCGTCTTCGAGCACCGTAATCCCGGATTGCACGATCTTGAAATGCGTGCCTTGCGAAGTCTTGGCGAACCCAAATCCATCGCCGCCCACTACCACTCCGTTTTGCAATAGTACCCGATCGCCGATCCGGCAAAACTCGCGGACTACCGAATGCGAATGCGCGCAGAAATCATCGCCGACTTGTGCGCCTTCGTAGATCGTCACGTGCGGATGCAGAATGGCATGCCGGCCAATCGTGACATTTCCGCCAACCGCAACGAAGGGGCCAACGGCCGCTCCAGCACCGATCCTGGCACTTGGCGCGATGGCCGCTAGTGGATGAATACCTGCCGGAGGATGTGGCGGCTGGTAGAACAGCGCCAGCACGCGGGCAAAGTCATGGTAGGGGTTGCTCGAAACCAAACTCGCCAAGGGTTGCTCGCGCAAGGGCTCCCTGACCAGGATTGCGGCGGCCTTGGTAGCTTTTACTTTGGAAGCATACCGGGGCTCCGCGAGAAAAGTCAGTTCGCTGGCCCCAGCCTGCTCCAGTCCGGCGACACCGGTAATCTCCACCAGACCGTCGCCAATCAACTCGCACTCCAGCGCCGCAGCCAGATCCCGCAGCTTGTAGCTCTTGGCCAGTTTACTTACTCGTTGACCGGGAACTCGGCCCCCGAGGCCCCTTCCGTTTTGAGCCGCAGCATGTGTTGATGGGCTTCCTGCAGCTTCTGCCACTGCTTCTCAACCAGAGACCTGCTGTGGCCGGAGATGTCCGTCTTTACTACCCGCTCGAATGCTGCTACGGCGGCATCATCGGCAGTCTCGCAAGCCGCGATGATCGCTCCAGCATCGCCTCCCGACAGAACCGATTTGAGGTCCATCCACCCCCGATGCAGAACCGCCGACACGCTGCCGTGATCCGGTGGATTACCGCCCAGGCGTTCCACTTCCGTTTGTAAATCCCGGGCGAAGTGAGCTCGCTGCTTCCCGTACCCGTTGAAAATGCTACTCATCTCGGAGTTACGAACGAG
>JBBSHP010000975.1:0-2462 GCA_038232555.1 Bryobacterales bacterium | reverse complement strand
CTGCTGAGACCTTTTGTCCTCAGCTGGAAGTCATTTCTCCCGATCACCTGCGCCATCCTCACAGCACTTGTTCTCGTATTGTGCTTACAGGTCTTCGCGCGCTCGGTCGCGGTGCTCACGCTGAGCATAACGATTGCGGACTGCTTCGCGCCGGTCGTCTCCTCGATGGAGCGACGGATCAAACGAACCGCTGCGGCCGCAGTCGTTTACACCATCCTGCTGGCTCTCCTTGCATTCGGAATCCTCTTCATCGCGTCGCCGCTCATCTCAGAAATCCAGGCCTTTGGTAGAGGCACCGGAGATGCTTCACGCCCTGGAAAATCACGCAAACAGCTGGATACCTGGCCGGTCGATTACGTCGCACATCATGGATCAGAGTGTTTTCCCGGCGTTGATGGACCACGTGGTCTCGTTTCCGTTCACGATGGCAAAAACTCTGGTGACGGGTGCGCTGATCTTCTTTTTGTCGTTTTACTGGCTCGTTGCCTCCCCGGGGATAAACAGCTGGATCCGTTCGTTGTTCCCCGAGTCGGTCCATCCTGACGTAACCCGCGTTCTAAAAGACATCAGTTGGGCAATGGGCGGCTACCTCCGTGGAGTTGCGATCAATGCGTTTGTCGTCGCATTGCTGGTTTGGCTGGGACTTCGGGGCATGTCTTGACCCCGAATATTATGAAGAGCCAAACCGACCTGCCTCAGGTAATCGTGATCACCGCACTCTTTGCCGGCGGCGCAGTTGGCGGGATCCTGGGGGTCCTCGTGGCAGTGCCACTTGCCGGTGCGGGTATGGTCCTTGTCGAACACCTCGTCTCCCCGGCTATACGTCGCTGGACGGCAGCGCGCCTTCGCACGCACGACCCGGAGCTCGTGAGACCCGATTGATCTCTACGCCTCGGGATGCGAGAAGACCTCGGATTCAAGGGCGCTCTGGTACGCGTTCCGGCCAGCATCACGAGAGGTGTGACGCCCCCTCGCGCCGTTTTGGAAGTGGGATCACGGGCGAAGCAGGCATGGCTGAATCCTCACCTTGCTGTTTGCGCGGGCTGAAATTCCAGGATTTGGGGAGGCATCCCGGCAGTCTTATCGCTGGTGTGCGACATGAAATTGGAGCGAGCACGGATCATGCGGAGCTGCGACCGCAAGGAGCGGACGTCAGGCGTCAAAGCGCTTGCGCAACAAAGAGAGCCATGGGTTCGCCCTGCTCCTCGATTACTTAGTGGATGGCTACTTTACCTCCTGGTCGCTCCATAACCATCGCGTGCTTCCATGCCGCGCCCAGCGCTTTCGATCTGGTCCATCGCGATCCAGGCGGTTTAGCTCGCGACTAGCGTAGGCTTTGAGTTCGTTCATAACCCTCTCAGGTCGAACCCCGGCCTTCACGATAGCGTGCACATGGTTCGTCCGCACATGTGCCGCCAGCAGAGTCCAACCGCGGTGCGCGCAGTGTCCCCGCAATGCCGCCAACACGGCTGCCCGGCTGTCCCGGTCGAGTCGATGGCGGCGGAGGTATTGTTTCGCGCTCCTTTGAGGCGCGTTGGGGGTGGGGTTCCAACAAGCGGCTTCCGGGCAGATTGTGGCGCCGGTCGAAAGGGTCCGATTCAGCGCCATGCAAATGCGCACCGTAGCACGCGAAAGTGATCTGGTATCTCAATGACCGCTTCCTTGCGGTCGCGGCTCGGTTTGACGTACCGCTACGGTCGGATTTGAGCACCTGGCCGGCATTTCCCCGAATCTACCACTCTTCTGTCGCACACCCACCTACTGCCTTACTTTTTACAGTCACAAGTTTCTGTGTGAAATTTTCGGCCTGGTAAGTCCCTTTGCTTCCTTGTTTTTATCGCTATCAGGCACAGAGCGGACACGGGTCTACTTTTGGGGCCCGCGCCTACACTGAAAGCGCAGAGACGATTCATGTTTCGGACCCGGCTCAGGTGTAGCCGGGTCCGTTTTTTTGGAGGCAGGAATGTTCAGTTTGAAGCGGTGCTCTGTGAGCATCGGCATGGCGGTGATTTCATGCGCGATCGCGGTTGCTAAACCGCCGCTGACAACCGTGCAGGACGTGCTCTATAAAGCGGATGGGACAAAGTTTGAGGGGATCGCCACGATCTCCTGGCAGAGCTTTGAGGCCGTGGATAGCACCAAGATTCCAGCGCAGAGCATCACAGTGACGATCGAAAGCGGGTTTATGCGCGTGCAATTGGTTCCTACCACCAACGCTATTACGCCGTCCAGCTACACGGTGGTGTATAACGGCGATGGGAAGGAGCAGTTCGCCGAAAGCTGGATCATTCCCCCCAGCAACGTTCCTGTGCGGATCCGCGAGGTCCGGGTGGGCGGGCCTGGCACAGTACTGGGGGGAGGTTCGCCGCCCGGGGCATTGACCACGGTGCAAATTGCGGACGTAGTGGGATTAACTGCGGCCTTGAACATTCGGCCATCAATTGGATTGGGTTTTACGCCTT
>JBBSHP010000974.1:0-2468 GCA_038232555.1 Bryobacterales bacterium | reverse complement strand
TTCGGAGTTTGGGCCAGAGCTAATTACGTTTTGTTGCTGGCCGCTCTCTCCGGAGCTGTGATCCTGACGTTGCGAGCGAAATTGCTCCAGGTACCGATTTGGCATTGGGCGGGGATGGTCGCGGGCGGATTAATGGCCGGAACACCGTTCCTTGCGTACCAGATCCGTTCGGGAGGAGGAACATGGCAAGGGCTGAGTATGTTCGTCTCCCACACCGCTTTCCAAGACCGTATTTCCACCCGCCTGATTCTATTTTCAGAGATGCTGCTTTCGGATCGGGAGCACCGCGCCATGTGGACGGGGCCAGCCATGCCCGCCTGGCAAGTCTGGTTTTTCCCAGCAGTAGTAATCGGCGCGAGTTTCAGCACGATCGCACTGCGTGGGCGAAATGGACCGGTTCGTTTACTGGGGCGAGTGGGAGCTCTCGGCTTTCTGTTTCTTTTGCTCAGTATGTTTCTATCCCGGTTGGAACTGTCTGAACATCACTTAGTGGCGCTGCTCCCGATCGCTGTGGTTGTAACTATTTTGGCGGGCGCGATGCTCGCAAAGGAGTATCGTTGGGGCCGGATAATCATCACAATTATAGGGGTAATCTATGCCCTCTCGGCGTTGTATTGGGATGTTTCGGCGGTGCGGGGCCTGGCAAGGACAGGAGGCGTGGGTGTTTGGTCGGATGCAGTGAATAGCTTGGCCGCGGACATCCAGAAAAACTACGCCGGCCGAGATATTCAGATACTCGACTGGGGACTTCAGAACAACCTGCATTTCCTTACTCAAGGAAAGTTGCACTCTCGGGAAGTATGGCCGAATGCCTCCCTAACTCACAGCGAGTCCCAGCTGCCCTGGCCGGAGGAGATACGGAAAGGCGGCGTATTCCTAATCAATGGACCTGAGAACCGGCAATTCCCCGATCCCTCGACCGGATTCCTGAAAGCGATCGCGGACACCGGAGCCGTCGCTCACAGACATTCGTTCCTCCAGCGGGACCATACCGTCTACGCTGAAATAATCGAGATCGAGCCAAACACCTCGGCAAAGCCGCCGCATTCCTCGGAGGCCGCCGAAGGGGTGCCGATTCGCGTGGATATGTCGGACCCGCGAAGTGCGGCACAACTCAGCGGCTTCTATCGCATTGAAGAGAACAGCTGGCGCTGGACAAGACGGGAATTTTCTATAACTATTGGCGCACCTGCCGGCATAAGCAGCGCTCGTTTGGATCTGCAGCTATACATGCCCGATGTACTGATTCAGAAGCTAGGCTCGATACAACTCCGCGCGGATATCAATGGTCATGTCCTTGGAACCGAGACTTATCGGAAGGCGGGGAACCATGAGTTCACGCGTGATCTCCCGGGCACTATGTTGAAATCAGGCCCAAACCAGCTGCATTTCTCCTTGGACAAGTACCTTGCCCCTAGTTCAACGGATGATAGGGAATTGGGGGTAATTGTCAAGAATGCTTCGCTGCAGGCCCAGTAGCTAGGAGGATGAAAAAGGCCAAAGGTCGCTTGCTTGGCGCGCGCGGCTCGGAAAGGCGCCAGGACCGCGACAGAGTGGAATGCCGAGCCTATTTCAGAGCCTGCTAGGCGTTAGGTTCCCCCCGCATGCTACCGGTATTTCACAGTTATTGTATGGGCCTCTCCGTAGCTGAGGAACCCGGCATCGAAGGTTCCACCCGCGACCAGGAGAGCCGAGAAGAGTGCGCTCCCGCCGGAATTGATCCCCAAGCTACCGAATGCCACTTCACCCGTGCTTGCATCCACAGTGGATGAAGGCAACTGGGAGAGGACGCTGGCAGGAATCACGAACTGGCCAGCGGAGGCGGGTGCGTTGCAATAGAACTGCTTTGCCACGACTCTTGGATGGGTCGGTGGGGTTGATCACGATGCTCGATCCGGAGATCGTGACCAGTGAGCTGGCATTCAGATTGCCGCCCGTCCAGGTTATGGTGAGGTCAGTCCGCGGAGGGGTGGTCAGGTTGCCGGAGTTGGTCCAGACCAGATTAGCCGGCAGATCGATTTTGGCGGTAAAGGCTCCGATATCGGGCCCTCGCGCACCTGCCAGATTCCAGGTACCGGCTCCTAAGTTAGTCAGGAAATTCAAGTAGCCGCCCGAACTCATCGCGCCCAGACTCTGCGCAGTACCGTTCGGCCCAGTCACCATCACGCTTGCTCCGGCGCTGAGCTCTTTGCCCCCCAGGGTGCTGAAGTCAGGAAGCAGCGCGCTTGAGCCGACGTCGAGTGTATCCAGCACCGCGCAGGAGCCGGATGCAACAGGGGAGCTGGTTACGCCAAACGCGTTGGGGATGCGATTGAACGTCTGGAAAACCCCATCCGCATTCACCGTCTCGAACAAGCCTCCGCCACCTTCTAGCGGGATCCCAAAAGCGATGGCACGCAAGATTTCGAATACGCCTATGTTTACCGTTCCGCCATTATCTAATTTGGTCAGAGCGGCCGGTCCCAGGC
>JBBSHP010000973.1:0-2470 GCA_038232555.1 Bryobacterales bacterium | reverse complement strand
TGTTGTTCACCGATAACGAAAGCAACACAGAGCGTCTCTGGCAGTACGAGAGCAACCGGGGTTATTACAAGGATGCGTTCCATGAACACATCATCCACGGAAGTCAGCGTGCCGTAAATCCGGAACAGACCGGCACCAAAGCTTGTGCCTGGTACCGGCTGGAACTGCAGCCCGGAGAGTCGCAAGTCTTGCACGCGCACTTGTCCGATTCCAACTCGGCCACTCCCGACTTCGATCACGTCTTCGCGACACGCATCCGCGAGGCCAACGAGTTCTACAGCTTTGCTTGCGGGGATCTCTCGGCGGATGGCCGTAACGTGCAACGCCAAGCCTTTGCGGGATTGCTCTGGAGCAAGCAGTTCTACCACTTCGTCGTGCAGCAATGGCTCGATGGCGATCCAGCCGGTCCGACCCCGCCGCCCGAACGAAAGCTAGGCCGGAACCGGAGCTGGGTGCACCTGTTCAGTGAAGACGTTCTCTCCATGCCGGACAAGTGGGAATATCCGTGGTTCGCCGCCTGGGACCTGGCTTTTCACATGATCCCCATGGCCCTGGTGGACCCCGACTTCGCTAAAGACCAGCTCGCGCGCCTGCTGCGCGAGTGGTACATGGCGCCCAACGGCCAACTGCCCGCTTACGAGTGGGAGTTCAGCGACGTCAACCCGCCCGAGCATGCCTGGGCCTGCTGGCGCGTATTCAAGATGGATTGGAAGTTGCGCGGACAGCCCGACTACGAATTCCTGGAGTCCGTGTTCCACAAGCTGCTGATGAACTTCACCTGGTGGGTCAACCTGAAAGACTCCCAGGGCAACAACATCTTCGAAGGCGGATTTCTAGGACTGGACAACGTGGGCGTGTTCGACCGGAGCAAGCCACTGCCCACCGGCGGCTACATTGAACAGGCGGACGGCACGGCTTGGATGGCCATGTACTCGCTCACCATGCTGAAAATCGCCATCGAACTGATGCCCCACGACAAAGCGTATGAGGACATCGCGAGCAAGTTTTTTGAGCACTTCCTCTATATCGCTGGTGCCGTAAATGGCGAGGGCGGCCTCTGGGACGAGACCGACGGATTCTACTACGATGCCCTAAAAGTGCCAGGCGGAAATGAGCTCGCATTGCGGGTGCGCTCCATCGTCGGGCTGATACCGCTGTTCGCCGTCGCGACCATCGAGCAGGAAGAGATCGATCGGATGCCCGGGTTCAAGCGGCGCATGAACTGGTTTATCGAGAATCGTCCGGACCTGACCGGTGATATCGTGTCCATCACGCGACAGGGTCAGAGCGAGCGGCGTCTGCTGGCTGTAGTGCAGCGCCCGAAGCTGATTCGGCTGTTGGCCCGGCTTCTGGACGAGACAGAGTTTCTCTCAGCGCACGGGGTCCGTTCCCTCTCCCGCTTCCATAGCGACCAGCCCTATGTGCTCCCGGTGGACGGGAAGGACTACATCGTAGATTACGAGCCGGGTGAATCGACCTCAGGAACTTTCGGCGGAAACTCGAACTGGCGCGGACCGGTCTGGTTTCCCATCAATTATCTGCTGATCGAATCCTTACAGCGCTTCCATCACTACTTTGGAGAAGACCTGCAGGTTGAGTGCCCGACGGGTTCAGGCCAGAACATGAACCTCAGCCAGATTGCGACCGAGTTGTCTCGCCGGCTGTCCAGACTGTTTCTCCGGGATGACCAGGGACGCCGACCCGTGTTCGGAGGCGCCGAAAAATTCCAGAGTGATCCGAACTTCCGCGACCATATCCTTTTCTACGAATACTTCCACGCGGATACTGGCGCGGGATTGGGAGCCAGCCATCAGACAGGCTGGACGGCGCTGGTCGCCAAGCTACTGCAACAGAGCGGCGAGTGATGGCGCGAGCTGCTGCCGCTATAAATTCCCGCGCAGATCCTGCTCGCGCTCGATCGCTTCAAACAGAGCTTTGAAGTTCCCTTTCCCAAAGCTACGGCTGCCCTTGCGCTGGATGATTTCGAAGAACAGCGTGGGCCGGTCTTCTACGGGCTTCGTAAAGATCTGCAGCATGTACCCTTCGTCATCGCGATCGACCAGAATGCCGAGCTCGGCCAATTCGCTGATTGGCTCGTCAATCTTGCCGCAGCGAGACTCCAGGCCGGCATAGTAGGTGTTGGGAACGCGCAGAAACTCAACCCCCTGCGCACGCAGTTGACTCACCGTCTGTATGATGTTGTGCGTAGCCATCGCAATGTGTTGGACGCCGGGACCGCCGTAGAAATCCAGATACTCTTCGATCTGGGACTTGCGCCGGCCTTCGGCGGGTTCATTGATCGGAAACTTCACGCGCCCGTTCCCGTTGGACATCACCTTGGACATCAAAGCAGAATATTCCGTGCTGATATCGCTGTCATCGAAGTGCTGGTAGAGCTGGAACCCCATCACGTTCCGGTAAAAATCCACCCACTGATTCATCTGGCCCCAGCCCACATTGCCGACCATAT
>JBBSHP010000972.1:0-2470 GCA_038232555.1 Bryobacterales bacterium | reverse complement strand
GCCGGACTTGTTCAAAGCGGGAATCGCAGGAGCGCCGGTTGCGGACTGGCGTAACTACGACACGATTTACACCGAGCGCTATCTGGGAACGCCCGCGGAGAATGAAGAAGGATATCGCCGCAGTTCCGCCGTAACCTACGCTGATAAGCTCAAGGCCAAGCTACTGATCGTGCACAACATTGAAGACGACAATGTTCTATTCCAGAACACTCTGCAGATGAGCGATGCTCTGGAGCGCGCCGGCAAGCTGTTCACGATGATGGTCTATCCTCAGAAGAGCCACGGTGTGGGCGGCCCTGCCCGAAAACACCTATTGGAACTCACCACCGATTTCTTCGAAAGTAACTTGAAACAAACGGTCCAGGGACCGGAGGCAAACACTAAATGATCTCCCGCTTACTTTTTCTCGGAATGCTCCTCGCGTTTTCCGCGGCAACCGAACCTTTGACGATTACGATCTCTGGTACGGGAAGCGGTTCCTTAAACGGACGGGCGTTCAGCGCCGCACAGTTCATGTTCACGATGACTACCGACACGAGTACAGTCACGAAGCCGCCTTGCTGCAACACTCTGGATACCGCATCGGGGTCGCCTACCACGTTCTCGATCGTGAATGCCGGCTCCGGGAATCTCATGGACAACCAGACTGTCTTTGTTTCACCGAACTCGTACGTCATCGGCTTGGCCCATTTCAACGATGGGGATGTTGTCAATTTGCGGGATCTGGCTTTATCCGGCTATAACTTCAGCAAGAGTCTGGGTCCTCTGACCGGGGCTCCTTCTTTCGTGGGGAGTTGTCCTGGCGTGGACTGCAGTGGCTTCCAGACCAGTGCCGGTCCCCTCAACTTCTCTTCCGTCAGTACCGTCACGTTCAATATCGTGGTGGGAGCCGCAGCTCCACCCGCCCCCGTGATCACCAAGGCTGCCGACCGTGCCTCCGGTACGACGCGGCTCGCTCCCGGAGTCCCGCTGGAGATTACCGGCACAGGATTTGGAACCAGCGCCAGCGATGCTCCGACGTTTACGATCGGCGGCAGGCCAGCTCCGATTCTGTCGTTTATCAATCCATCGGATGTCGTGATCCAAGTTCCGGTGGATGCGCCTGCTGGTGCCACTACCGTCGTGGCCAACTACAAGGGCGTGAGTTCGGCGGCATTCAGCATTGTTGTCGATACCTTCGCGCCCGCCATTTATGGATCCGGAGGCCCGGGTGGAAGCGCATTCTACACGTCCGCCGGGCGGCCGATCACTTCCACCAACCCGTCCGCCGCCAACCAACAGATCTATGCGATCCTTTCGGGTCTTGGACCCACTACGCCAGTACTCGCCGCCAACACGATGGCGGGTCTTTCCTCACCCACCAATTCGCCGGTTCAAGTGATGGTGGGCAATAAGCTGATCACGCCGGATTATGCCGGTCTTCTGGTCGGCGGAAGTCCCGGAACGTATCAGGTGCTGTTCCGGCTGCCGGCGGACGTTGCGATAGGCGATCAACCGGTGGTTATCTCGGTCGGTGGACGGTCCAGCAACGCCGCCACTCTCGCGGTGGGTCCTCCCGTTCCGAGCATTACCGCGATCGTGAATGGCGCCAGCTTCAAGACGAAGGCAGTGGCCCCTAATTCCTTCGTCAGTATTTTCGGCTTGAATTTTGGCGCGCAGGACACACCCGCAAGCGTCTTCCCCGCCACTTCTTTCAACGATGTCTCGGTTCTCTTCAACGGGGATCCGGCGCAGCTTTACTTTGTGTTCGGATCGCTCGGGCAGATCAATCTTGTAGGGCCGAGCAACCTGCCCGAAACCGGGACGGTGATGGTTCAGGTCAAGACCGCTCAGGGCACCAGCGCTTCATTTGCGCTGCAGATGGCGCCGGCAGATGTCGGATTGTTCCGCATTCCGGATCCGTCCAAACCCACTCGGAACAACGGAGCGATCCTTTTCTCCAACACGGTATGGCGTGTGATGCCGGCGTCGATGGCTACGGCGATTGGCTTCCCGAACTGCACTGGCGCCGCCACCACCACAGTCTGCGGCCAACCCGCCGCTGCAGGTGATTCCCTGCAGATTTTCCTCACGGGTCTGGGTAAGGCCACTCCCAATGGCGATGCGGCAGGTCAGGTGTTGTCGCCAGGTTCAGTGGCTCCCATCAGCGGAGTACCGTTGTATCGCACGGTGCAGACCCCCACGGTCACAATCGGCGGGTTGGCCACACCCGTGTTGTTCTCAGGCATCACGCCCGGGAATGCCGGTCTATATCAGATCAACGTAACGGTTCCGGACGGGGTACCAATCAATGACGACGTACCCATCGTAGTCACAAGCGCCAACGGCAGCACGGATACAGTGACCATCGGAACCAGGACAAAATGATTACGCGGTGGCGGCCCTACATCTAGGGGACCGGCGGTTCGTTAAGGCACACACTCCACACCGTGCGGCCGCACCAAAGTTGCCGACGCGAGCTTGCCGTTTG
>JBBSHP010000971.1:0-2471 GCA_038232555.1 Bryobacterales bacterium | reverse complement strand
GTTTTCAGATTCCAAAGCAGGCGGAAGCGACCCCACCCGTGCTGCGCTATGCGGCCGCGGCCACGGTCCTGCTCGCCTCCGCCAAAATTCAGGATCACGGGTCGGATTCCGGCCAGTTCCGGTGGCGACTTCTATCCCGGTGGCTGAGTCCGCAATACCGGCGCGCGGCTGAGGAGCTGCAGCGTTGGGGCGTGCCCGTGGGCGACATCACACGCCAGCTTGCGACCCAGCAGCAGCGCGAGGCTGCACCCCAATCGCTCGAACAGTTAGCGGAGCCCACGTATTTCGCCACCGCCCAGATCTGCCGTCATGCGGCAACGGTGGCGGAGCGCGCGGAACTCGGGCCGATGCTCGAACGTTTCGGTCGACGTTTCGGATACTTGATCTACCTCCTGGATGCCTGGGAGGACTTTGAGAAGGATGCGGCCCGCGGCGATTTTAATGCCTTTCGCGCGTTGTATGGCAATCGCGGATCTGCCCGAGGTTATGTTTTAGCGGCGGCGGAGGCGGTGACCTGTTCATTTCAGGAGCTGCCAATACGGGACCGCTTTCGCGATGAACTCCGGATGCGATTCCAGTCTAATTTCACGGCTCGTTTTGCCGTGACGTTGCCGATTGCGATGGCGCCCGCCCCACCCGGCACCGCTTTCCCGGACGGCCCCCGCAAAGCCCGCAGCGCGAGCTGGTGCAGCGGCTGTGGCGACTCTGGGTGTGACGGCTGTGGTGATTCCTGCTGCGACGGCTGTTGTAGTTCATGCGACTGCGGATAAGCTGCAACCAGCGATGCTGAAGTTTAGCCGGGGCGCGCCTCTGCCGCTTGGCGCGATTCTTATTCGGAATGGAATCAACTTCTCCATCTTCTCGCGCCATGCCACATCCGTCCTGCTGCTGGTGTTTTTGCCGGATGGAAGGAATCCGCTCTTCGAAGTGGATCTGGATCGGCGCTTCAACCGCACCGGCGACATCTGGCATATCTTCGTTGATAATCTGGAACCGGTCATCTACTACGCCTATCGCATGGACCGCAGCTCGCCGGTCAACGTACGGTTCCACCGTTTCGATCCCCAACAAATCCTGTTAGATCCGTGCGCAAAAGCAATCGCCGGGTATCCCGGGTGGGGCGCCGGACCATTCCCCGGCGAAAGCCTGCGCCGCGGGGCCGTGGTGAAAGAGCATTTCGATTGGGGAGACGATCAACCCTTAAACATTCCGCTCTCGGAATCGATTATTTACGAAATGCATGTGCGAGGGTTTACGCAGCACCCTTCATCCGGCGTACTCAATCCCGGAACCTTCGCGGGAGTGATTGAGAAAGTTCCCTATCTTGTCGGCCTGGGAATCACCGCAGTGGAGCTTTTGCCCGTACATGACTTCGAAGAGGTTGACAGCAACCGGACGAATCCGTTCACCGGTGAACGCTTGCTCAACTACTGGGGCTACCAGCCGATATCTTTCTTCGCCCCAAATGGCGCCTACTCATCCAACACAGAGGATGGGGGCCAAATCCAGGAGTTTAAAGAACTCGTCCGTGCTCTGCATGCGGCAGGTATCGAAGTAATTCTCGACGTTGTGTTTAATCACACAGCAGAGGGCGATGAGCGCGGACCAACCATCTCCTTTCGCGGCATCGATAATGCCGTTTATTACATTCTGAACCCGACTACGGCTGCCTATTTAAATTATTCAGGCTGCGGCAACACCCTCAACTGCAATCATCCGGTGGTGCGCGACCTCATCGTCGAATGCCTGCGGTACTGGGTGATGGAGATGCACGTAGATGGTTTCCGATTCGACCTGGCGTCGATTCTGGGTCGCGGCCAGGACGGCGCTGTACTGGAGAACCCCCCTTTGCTCGAAGGTCTCGCGCACGATCCGGTGCTGGCCCATACCAAGTTGATCGCGGAAGCCTGGGATGCTGCGGGGCTCTATCAAGTGGGAACATTTCCCGCGTGGAGGCGCTGGGCCGAGTGGAACGGGAAGTTCCGTGACGACGTCCGCCGGTTTATCGCGGGCGAGCCTGGGATGGTTTCCGCGCTGGCCACGCGATTGGTGGGTAGCCCGGACCTTTTTCATACCAGCAGCCGGGAGCCCTACCACAGCATCAATTTTGTTACCTGTCACGATGGGTTCACCTTGATGGATCTGGTCTCATACGACCACAAGCATAACGAGATGAATGGCGAGAGCAACGCCGATGGAATGAATGAAAATCTGAGCTGGAACTGCGGCCTGGAGGGGCCCACCGATTTACCCGAAATTCAGCGACTGCGCCGCCGCCAAATCCGGAACTTCGCCACCATTCTATTGTTGGCCGACGGCGTGCCTATGATCCTTTCAGGCGACGAACTCGGCCGTACGCAACAGGGCAACAACAATGCCTACTGTCAGGACAATGAGATCAGTTGGTTAGACTGGAGCTTGTGGTCGCGCAATGCGGATTTGCCCCGATTCTTCAGAGGTCTGATCCAGTT
>JBBSHP010000970.1:0-2474 GCA_038232555.1 Bryobacterales bacterium | reverse complement strand
GCCGATCATATTCTGCCGACCACCTACAGCATGACCTATATGCTGAACATCCAGCGCTTGCTCGGCAAATCGACAACCCTGGAAGTGGGTTACAACGGCTCCGAAAGCCGGCACTTGGCCAATCTGATCAACGCGGCTGCGCCCATTCCCGGAACGTCCTCGGTACTAACCCGGCTCCCCTATCCGGAATTTGGGGCTGCGGGGATTCAGTTCTTGAAAAACGATGGCGTCGGAAACTATAACGGTTTGAGCGCGAAACTGAGTCAGCGCTTCGGAACTAACCTCACCAGCTTGTTCAGCTATACATGGTCGAAAGCTCTAGATGACGGCAGCGCCATCCGCGGCCCCGGGAATGATTTCGTCCCGCCGAACGCACGCTGCCGGGCGTGCGATTACGGCTACTCGGCGTTCGACGTTCCGCACCGCTTTGTCGCGTCGGTTCTGTACACCTTGCCATTTGGCGCGGGACAGCGGTTTCTGAACCATGGCGGCATCGTGAATCAGGTGGTGGGGGGCTGGCAGCTCAGCACCATCACCACTCTGCAAAGCGGCCCCACTACCGAGACCAGTTCATGGGATTCGGCGGGCGTAGTCTTCTCGCCCAACGGCGAACGGCTGAACTGCGTGGCCGGTGTGGATCCAGTGCGGCCCAATCACAACCAAAACGGTTGGTACAACGCCGCAGCGTTTTCAAACCCGGTGGGTGGCACGTTCGGCAACTGTGCCCGTAATAACCTGAGGGGACCGAAACAGGTAAACATCGACCTCTCGGCCATTAAAGATTTTCGGGTGACCGAAAGCCAGGCGCTTCAGTTCCGCGTGGAACTGTTCAACGCACCCAATCACGTTGAGTTAGGCACTCCGGCCGCCAGTTGGAACGGCAGTTCGGGAGTAGCGCCGCCTTCCAATTTCGGTGTGATCACCACCACCAGAGCAAACATGCGCCAGGTTCAGCTCGCGCTGAAGTACAACTTCTGATTCAGATCTGAATCAGCTCAGTCCCGGGAGAGTCCCCGTGCTGTCTCCAAACGACTGCTCCTCAATGCCCATTCGCTGGAGCATGGAGAGATACAGATTGCAGAGCGGCGTCTCGGGCGCAAACCGCAGCCGGCGGCCCGGTTTGAGCGTGCCCTTTCCCCGGCCGGCCAACGCGATTGGCAGATCGTGCTCCAAGTGAAGGTTGCCGCACTTGATCGCACAGCCGAACATCACCATGGAGTTATCCAGCAACGATGTGCCGCCTTCATCGAGGCTCTTCAACCGGTTCAGGAAGTAGGCAACCTGTTCGACATGCCATGTGACGCACTTCTCATACTGCGTCTTGCGGACGGGCTCCTCGGCATGATGCGAGATGGAGTGCATGCCGCCCTTTACTCCCTCAATGAACGAGAAGTCTTCATTCGTTTGCGCGTCTGTGGTCATAAAAGCGCCGATGCGGGTGGTGTCGCTCCACAGCGCTAACAGCATGATGTCCAACATCAGCTTCATGTGCTCCTGACGCGAGGCCGGGATGCCGGGGCCGGGACGTTCCAGCGGGAACCTGCCTTGATTGATCCAGCGCTTCTGAGGTTTCAACGACGCCTGCATGCGCTGTTCAACACTGCGCACCGATTCGAAATACTCATCCAGACGAACGCGGTCGGTGGAGCTCCCTTCCCGGCGCAGACTTTTGGCCTGGTCTCTTACCAGGTCGAGCACGCTGGTGTCATCCCGCTGAAGAGCTGTGAGCACGCGTGGATCGTCGGGGTTGAGGCTCGAAAACACCGGGCCTTTGTTCGAGCGGAACAGCCGGTCGAAAGCAAGCTGCGGAACGATCTCCTTGGGCACGGGCGTGTGTGGATCGCGCCAGGAGATGAAGGAGCCATACATGCGCGCAAAGCCGCCACCCGCCGTATCGATGCCGCTGCGCGTTGCTTCCAGGCCGAGTTCAAAGGTCGGCAGCAAGGTCCGGTCGCCGATACGTTGGCCCATCAACTGATCGACGGAGGTGCCGCCCGAGTCGAGGTCGTCGCCGGAAGTACGCTCTACGTAGCCGCCCGAGAGCCATGCGGGAACCTTGGGCCAGTGGCCGTTGCGACCCACCGTTCTCGCGTTCCAGAGATTTTCCAAAAGCATGAAGTCGTTCTTCAGACTCTCGAGTGGCTTGAGATGAGGCGTTAATTCATAGCTCTCGCCGCTGCCTTGCGGCGTCCAGTAATCCGGACGCACGCCGTTCGGCATGTACATAAATACGGAGCGGAGAGGCGGTTCGGAAAGGGTGTTTGGGCCTGAGGTGGAAGCGGCATTTGCCATCGTCTCCATCCAGGGCAGCGCGGCGCCCGCACCCCGTAACACCGTTCTTCGCGAGATTCGTTTTGCCATCTATCTCCTTAAGCTGGATATCCGCTTGACTCAGGTAGGCGCAGTAGATAAAATGCGGCGAGATGGAAGAGTACCCGCGGAACCTTACGGAGTTGGAGGCCAACTTTTCTACG
>JBBSHP010000969.1:0-2476 GCA_038232555.1 Bryobacterales bacterium | reverse complement strand
GAAATCTCCACATAGTAATTTCCTTCTTTGGGAAAGGTGAAGTCGATGCGAGCATCCAAGCCAGCGCCAGGCGTGTCATCGCTGCGCGCCAGTTGTTTGCCGGAGCCATCCAGGATGCGCAAAACCGGATCGATCGCCGACCCGCACCGGCGCGCTTCGATTTCGATCACGCGCCTTTCGCCGGCTTTGCCGTAAGTGCGGAACATATCTCGCTCGGCCCCGCGCAGGGTGCCGTTCACGGTGATAGGCGTGGAACGGATTACCTCAGCGGTCTCAATGGAGTCGTTACGGTTCGGCTTGGAGTACGGCAGAGATTCTTCTTCCGTTATTTCGGGAAAGGTACCCACCGTGAAGAGCAGGATGTTCGAAATGCCCTGTGGAGTCTCCACGCGCACGGGATAAATGCCCGGGGCCAGGTCCGCCTTCGGCTCCACTAGAAATGAGGCCGAACGTCCGGGCGTGGCCATTGCGTCGCCAGCTTCCACGTCATTGATCAGAGTGAACGAAGCGGCCATTGTCGAAGAGATGCGTGCGCCGTTTCCAAGATTTTTTCCGGCAATCGTAAGTTTGAAAGTGTGGCCGCGCTCGGCCCCGCGCGGCTCCAGTTTAGTGATGACGGGAACGCCCGCGGAGAGCGCTGTGCTTACCAGGGCAGCGCAGCAAAGGGCAACGAACATAACTCTCATTTCGCGCCGACCACACTTGCCACCGCTGCTGTGATGGGAACCGGAATGAACGCCTTGGTCAGTTGCCCGGTACTCACTTGGCAGAGTCGCACCTGGCCGTCGAAGCCGCCGGCCGCGAGGGTCTGCCCATCGGGGCTGAACGCGATCGTGTAGATCCCCGCTGTGTGTCCTTTGCAGGCCGACACCCGCTCTCCGGAATCCGCATCATATATTGTGATCTCGGGCGACCTTCCGCCCACGGCGATGCGACTCCCATCAGGCGACCACGCCAGCGCCGCGATGGCGCCATCCTGTCGCTCCAGTTTGCGCACCAGCGTCGTGTCGTCGGCAATTTTCATGTTCTTCGGGCGGTCCATCATATAAACGTACGGCGTGCGATCCTCACCGCCAACTACTACCAGGTCTTTGGAAGGATGGCGCGCGATAGCCGCAAGTTCCCCGCGAAGCAGATTGACATTCTCAAGAAACGCGCCTGAACTTGCGTCGGTAAGCTTGGCGGCGCGATCCCGGCCCACCGAGACGATGCGATTTCCATCCACGCCAAAAACAGTTCCCAACACCCAGTTCTCATGATTGCCGATCTTGAAGATCTCCTTGCCGCTGGACGTTTCCAGGATCCGGACCGTGTTGTCCGTGCAACCTACCGCGATCTTTGACCCATCCGGGGCCAGCGCCATCCCGAACACGGTGTCACCCGTGGTGGTGATCGAGCGGCGCAGTTTGCCTGCCGCGACGTCCCAAATTTGTATCTCGCCAAAGCGCGCAGGAGTGCCGCCGGAGGCGATCAGTGTGGATCCGTCTTTTGAAAAAGCGAGCGAGAGAATACGGTCGGCGAGTCCCGGCAATCGCCTCGGCATGGCCCCGACTCCCGCCCCGTCCAGCGAGTGAATCAAGACCTCGCGGCTGCCCGATACCGCAAGCGATTTCCCGTCGGGCGAGAACGCCAGTGCGTTGATCACCGGAGCCTGCGTATACACCACAGGCTTACCACTCGACAGGTCGTCGCGAGCTTCGGGCGGCGTGTCGTCTTTAGCACCAGCCTCAAGCCAGGCGCGAAACAATGCCACCTGTTCGGGAGCCAGCGGAGGTTTTCCGAGCGGCATGCGCGGCTTGCTTTCGCCGGTCACGTACGCCAGCACTGTGCTGTGGCCCGGCCCACGCTTTCCACCAGCTTTGAGACCGTCGTAAGAAGTCAAGTCGAGCCCGGACGATTTCAGATTGGGTTGGTGACACCCCTGGCAATCCCGCTGAAGGACCGGCTGGATGTCACTGAAATAGCTGACCTCAGCAGCGCATACTAACGAGGGTGAACAAGTGGCAAAAAGCACCGTCCTGAGTACGCGGGCCAATTCTCGCAAACGAGGCATCGTGGACTCTGCCCTCCTTGGGCCGGGGTGCACCGATTATACCAATCGGAAGCAAAACAAAAGGCCTGCTCGCCGGGTTAGACTCCGACCGGTTGCTCCACTGGTGGGGCTGTCTTCACCGGCGTCAGCCAGCCGAACTGGTCGGGCGCTTCGCCCGTTACGATTCCGAAAAATGCGCGCTGTAGCTTTTCAGTGATCGGGCCTCGCGAGCCTTTACCAATCACAATTCGATCCACCGATCTTATCGGGGTGATTTCGGCGGCGGTACCTGAGAAGAACACCTCGTCGGCGATGTACAACATCTCGCGGGGAACAATGCTTTCCACGATCGGAATACTCAGCGATCTCGCCAGCTCCATCACCATATCCCGCGTAATCCCTGGCAGCACGGAAGCACCTAACGGGGGCGTGACGATCTTGCCG
>JBBSHP010000968.1:0-2478 GCA_038232555.1 Bryobacterales bacterium | reverse complement strand
TTGCCGCTGGTCATCACCAGGCAGGAAAGGCCGGTACCGAAAAGCAGATGATGTAGCGGCGTGTAGGGCAGCATGACACCAACCTCCCGCAAGCCGGGCGCGATACGATGCGGCAGAGCGCTGGGAACCCGCAAGTTGAGCAGCACGATGGGAGCTGCTCGCGTCCCAAGCGACTCCAGTTCTCCCGCATCCGCATGGCAATGCAGGGTCACAATGTCCGTGTCCCGCATCATCACTGCGAAGGGCTTCCGGCTCCGCCTTTTCAGCTCTCGCAAGCGATCCACCGCGGTTGCCGAATGCGCGTTACAGGCCAGCTGGAAGCCGCCCAGTCCCTTGATGGCGACGATCTGGTCCGCCTCCAATGCGGCTACTGCTGTAGCTAGGTCCCCGTCAAGGCGTGGTCCGCAAACCGGACAGGCATTGGGCTCCGCATGGAACCGCCGGTCTTCAGGATTCGTGTACTCCTCAGCGCATCGCGCGCACATTTGAAACCGTGCCATGGTCGTGTTTGCGCGATCGTAAGGAACCGCTCTCGTGATCGAGTACCGTGGACCGCAGTTGGTGCAATTGGTGAACGGATATCGATAGCGGCGGTCCTCGGGATCCAGCATTTCGTGAATGCAGTCCGCACAGGTTGCCATGTCGGCGGAGATTAGCGTGAAGCTGTTCGGGTCCACTTGGCTGGCAGTTATGCGGAACGACGAATAGCCGGCAGGCCCCTCGTCAGCATCCACATGAATGCTTTGGACAACGGCCGCAGCGGGCGCTTCAAACCGCACGGCCGCGGCGAATGCTTCGGCTACGGGCGGCTCCGCGTCTATATCGATCAGGACGCCCGCACCCGTGTTGGCCACTGTCCCGAAAATCGCATACCGATCCGCCAGGCGCTTGATGAAGGGACGAAATCCAACACCCTGAACAACGCCGCTCACCTCAATGCGGTAGCGCGTAAGCATACGGAAGAGGTAATCTTACCGCAGCAGCACTAAAGCATGTCCCACAAGACCCTGCTGGATTTTTTTCATAGTTTTGAGGATCTTGCGGAAGCGTTTCTGGTCTATGACGATGGATTGCGATCCCACAGCTATACGTACAGCGAAGTCGCAGCCCTCGCAAATGCTTTTGCGGTCCGACTCACGGATGCCGGCTTTGCTCAGGATGACAAAATCATCCTCTATAGCGAGAACCGGCCTGAGTGGGTGATTGCGCTTTGGGGCTGCCTGCTAAAGGGAGTGATCGCAGTACCGCTTGATTTCCGGTCCGCTCCTGAATTTGTCCACCGCGTAGCAACCATTGTCGATGCACGGGCCATTCTCAAAGGCGACGAGGTGGAGCTTCCTGCGGCTTCGAATGTGTGGCGGATTGCCACCTTGACTCAACTGGGAGGCACCGCGCCCGCTTTGCACATCGAGCGCGATCAGGTCGCAGAGATCATCTTCACGTCGGGTGCCACGGCGGACCCCAAGGGCGTGATCATCACGCATCGCAACATCTTAGCCAATATTGTTCCAGTGGAGCGGGAGGTCCGCAAATACCTCAGATACGCCCGCCCGTTCGCGCCGATCCGATTCTTGAACCTGCTGCCGCTCAGCCACATGTTTGGTCAAGCCATGGCGACCTACATTCCACCCATGCTTCCGGGCGTTGTCATTTTTATGCGCGGCTACAACCCCGGTGAGATCATACGCCAGATACAAACGCGGCGGTGCTCGGTGCTGGTGTCCGTCCCGAAGATTCTGGACGTCCTGCGGTCTTATCTGCTGCAACAATATCCCGACTTGGCGAATGTTCCGCCGAAACAGCCGCACTGGATCGTGCGCTGGTGGCGCTATCGCAAAATCCACCGTCTGTTCGGATGGAAATTCTGGAGTTTCATCGTAGGGGCCGCACCATTGGCACCGGAGCTGGAGGCGTTCTGGTTACGGCTTGGGTTCGTAGTGATTCAGGGATACGGACTCACCGAGACCGCGCCGATCGTTACCTTGAATCATCCGTTCCATGCGCGCCAGGGCAGCGTCGGTAAGCCCATTGCCGGAGTAGAGGTCCGTATCGCCGAGGATGGCGAGATCCTGGTTCGCGGAGATAACGTGACCACCGGATACTACAACGCCCCACCAGCTACTGGCGATGCCTTTGTCAACGGTTGGTTTCACACCGGCGATGTGGGCCAGATGGATTCCAAGGGCGAACTGCGCATCCTGGGGCGCAAGAAAGAGATGATTGTCACGCCCGAAGGGTTGAATGTGTTCCCGGAAGACGTCGAGGGAGTGCTGAACCAGACGGCGGGAGTTCGCGACTCGGCGGTGATCGGGACGGACCGGGTGCACGCCGTTCTGATCCTGGATCGGGATGCCGATAAAGACGACATCGTGCGATCGGCCAATGCCCTTCTCGCCGATCACCAGAAAATTCGAACGGTTTCGATTTGGCCTTATCCTGAGTTTCCACGTACGGAGGGTACCGGAAAGCTGAAGCGTC
>JBBSHP010000967.1:0-2481 GCA_038232555.1 Bryobacterales bacterium | reverse complement strand
TCGCACCAATTGTTGCGAGGCATGCAGCTGCCGCCCTAGAACGGTCAACATGTCCATCCCCGCCAGCGGCTTGCGCTGTAGCAGAACCGTAACATCGTCACGATCCACTTCGATGCAGACCGTGTCTTCTAGCGCTATCGCGTCGGTTTGATGCGGCGTCTGCTCCAGCATGGAGGCGAACCCCAGGAACTCGCCCGCAGTGGGCTCATCCACCACTACTTCCTGATGATCTTGATCCACGGTGCTTACCCGGACTCTCCCAGACACCAGAACGTAGGCTGGTCCACATGGGTCACCCATCTTGTAAATGCGCTGTCGAGCGCCGAATTTCTTCAGCTCGACCTGTCCTGCCAACACCGCGATTTCCTCATCGTCCAGCAGCGCGAAAAGTGGGACATCTCTAAGAACTTCCGGGGTACACGCCATCGGTTCTCCTTTCTGATAGAAGTTGAATTCTATCTCAGCCTCCCGCACGGCGCCGGAGAGAACTCTTCAGATCAGAGTCCGGTCCCGCAGGGCTGGGCCGTCCGTGGGAAGTCGTACAGGACAGCGCTTTCGCCCTTAACCATAACCTCGTTCTCGAAGAATATCACGATCTTGGAGCGCCGGGCTTCCAGCCCTTTACGCTCTGATTTGGCCAACAACTCCCCTAGGTTCTGTTTCAGTGTGTCCGCGTCCAGTTCGCGCATACGGGCCAATAACCGCCGGTCGCACTTCACCAGGTTCTTCGTATCGCGCAGATTCGTGTTAGTGCGGAATGCTCGGGTAAGATCGATGATCCAAAGCTGCCAATCGGTGGTGATCAGCAGATTGGTCAGGTTTGGGTCGGTGTCGTAAACTAACTCGTGGAACACGCGTACCGCGTACATCTGTTCGTTCCAGCGTTCTGGATCGGGGATCTTGAGGTTCTGCTTGTAACGTTGCGATTCCATCGTGGTGCCGTTCACCCACCATGAGACCGAACCCGTATCCGCTCCGATCTTCCGTTCGATGTAGGGCGGCACCATGTTGAGACCCAGCAACTTGGCAAGGCGATACGCCGCAATGTTGTATTTGTAGTAATCGCGAAAATTGATTTCTACCCCGTTTGATCCTTCGAACCTGACCTTCTTTTCATCGATCGTTTGCAGGTGCGCGTCATGACGAATGTGGCCGTCATCGAGAGTCAACCGGTGTGAATTTGTCACGCCCACCCCGAGAGCTTTCATCGGTCCCGCCTTGGCCTTACTGAGGAATGTTTCCATGTCCGCGCACGAGAAGGTCGCTGGTTCGCTGAACGCCACCTCGCCGGCTAAGGCGGTGGACAGGCTCGCCACTAAAAGCATCATTGATCGCTCCATCAGATTTTTCATAATTTTCTGAAATGCAGTCCGGGGTCCAGCCACATAGTATAGACAATCCGCTTTATTTGCACCAACGATGGCCGGCCCGCTCGGCCTCAGGGCTATCCTTTCGGATAATTCCGTAGTTTGGAGGTTAGTTTCCGTGGTCCCGTTCCCCAGACCGCCTGTTACCCTTAAAATTCGTGCGACGATCTTTATATACAGCTCTGCTGTCGCTGACAGCGCTTTGCGCCCCTGTTGGGCAGGCGCAAACATTGATTCAGATTCTGCAGGATGAACTGCAGCGTAACTTTACCGGCCTCAAGCAGAAGGCCGAGCCGCCTTCCTACTTCATGGCCTATTCGGTCACCGAGCAGGAGAGCAATATCATCTCCGCGGTATCCGGAGTCCTTCAAGGGAAGAATAAGAGCCGGACCCGTTCCCTCGATGTCACCGTACGGGTGGGCAGTCCCAAGCTGGACGACTATCATATTGTCCGTGGCGAACGTCCCCGCTTTACGTCGGGGTCGCCGCTGCCCATCGAAGATGTCCCTGCTGCCATACGGCAGCGATTATGGGCGGAGACCGACCGAACTTACCGGCTGGGAGCCCAACGTCTCATCGAGATCAAGTCCAACGCGCAGGTGAAAGTGGCTGAGCAGGACCAGTCTGAGGACTTCTCGACTGAAGTGCCTTCTGTCGCCGACCAGCCCGTCCAGCCCGTCAAATTCAACGAAGAAGAGTGGTCCCAGCGGCTGCGGCAGTGGTCGGCCAGGCTATCCAGGAATCCGAGTATCCTGAATGGCCAGATCGTTCTGGTGGTGAGGCGCGAAACCAAATACATGGTCAGCACCGAAGGCACCCGGCTGCAGCATGGGCGCACTTTTGCTGGTCTCTCCCTGAGTGCGCTCGGCAAAGCCAGTGACGGCATGGATCTCGCTGTGTTTGAGAACTATCAGGCCAGCGATCCCGCCAGGCTTGTCAAGCCGGAAGCCGTGGACGCAATGATCGACGAGCTGACCGCCCGGCTCGTCCAACTGCTGCGTGCCCCCATCGTCGAGCCGTTCATCGGACCAGCCATCCTGTCGGGAAGCTCCTCGGGGGTTTTCTTTCATGAAATTTTCGGGCACCGCGTGGAAGGTCACCGGCAGCGCGATGA
>JBBSHP010000966.1:0-2482 GCA_038232555.1 Bryobacterales bacterium | reverse complement strand
AGGTACCGCTGTTCGCCAGGGCGTGGCTCCATACATATGACGTAAGGAACTGCAGCCCTTGGGAGTAGCGCTTTTCCAATTTCATGGAACCGGCAGCGTAGTTGCCGTAGCCGAACGTCGAGGTCATCGACAAACCGTTACCGATGCTTGCGCTTCCCGGAGGTCCGACCACCAGGCGGGTACCTTCGCAGATACCAGTCTGGGTAGTCCCTTTATTGGGACACGGATCAGAGTTCCAGAGAATGAGCTGGTGAGCCTGATGGTTGCCCTCGTAACCAAGCTCGAGCGAAATGTTGGCGGGCAGTTCACGCTGCAAAATGAAATTCCACTTGTGAACCAGCGGGTTGCGGAAGTCTTTCTGAACCCCGCGGAATGAGACCGGCGCGGGGAGTGAGAAGACGTTGGTTGGATAGCCTCCGGTAAGTCCGCCCGGAAAGTAATTACAGCCAGGGCAGTTCGAATCTGAAACGCCGACGAAAGAACTAACCCCACTGACGCGTGCCAGTTGAACAGTCTCATTAAACGGTACGCCCTCACCTCGGTTCGGGCTGCCACCCTGGTTTTCTTCGCCGCCGTAGAAGATCCCGTAGCCCAGGCGAATCACCGTCTTCTCCCTTACTTTGTAGGCAAGTCCGAAACGGGGGCCGATGTCAAATTTGTCCCACGGTATCAGGGTGCTGGGCACGTGTCCTCTATCAACTTTCACCGTCGGGAAGGCCGTCGCGAAGTTCTGCGGCAACGTTGCATCCTGATTTGGACCTCTAGGGATAAAGAGTGTCAGGCTATCCACATCGAAGTGTGCCTGGCGCCCGAATCGCTCGTCGATAGGCGACCACAGCTCATATCGTACGCCGAGGTTGAGCGTCAACTTCGGAGTGACCTTCCAGTCATCCTGCGCGTAAAACCCCCACGCGGACTTCTGTGAGGAAACAAAGTTCGTTGTCGAAACGCTGCCGCTGTTTATCTGGCCGAGCAGCGCCGACGCCACGGCATCGCCGGTCTGGCTGTTGTTTGTAGGAAAAGCCGTCTGGGCGCCGTTGTAGTCGATAACCCCGTGGGGGTTAGGTACCTGGAAGAACGGGAACTTAATGGGCCGATACTCGCCTCCGAACTTCAAAGCGTGCGATCCCTTGTTGATTGCGACGTTCTGAATGAAGTCCCAAACGTTGTTGAATTCCTTGGTGGGAATCCAGTTGTTCGCGCCAGTCTGCTGGTAACCGCTGATTCCGATTTGCGGAAGTCCACCGTTATTGGCGGCAGCGGCGGTGGGATTGTAGCCTCCAATGCCGAACTCCTTGAAAAGGTCGGCGGAGGGATTTGCGCCTAAGCGAGACGTCACCAACCGCGTAAAGCCCACGCGGGTTTCCGAAATCAGAGTTGGGCTCCAGACACGAGTGTAGCTGAGCTGTGCGTTGCGGCTAAGATCCGTCTCTTGCGCGCCGTTAAAATCGGCCCCATCAAGCGGGCCAGGGAAGGGTGACCCACTGGTTTTGCCTGTATTTGACCAGCTTAGAGAGCCAAATAAACTGTCCTTATCGCTCAGGCGGTAGTCGACACGGCCGTCGCCCTGATCCGTGACTTGGCCACCTGGAGACGAGTAGTAGAAATCACGAGCGGGGGTGTTGCCCTGAACGATCGGTTGGTTGGTCGAGGGATACATACTCAGGATCTTGGCAAAGGCGGGATCCCAGCGGTCCCGCGGAATGATGTTCCCAGCGAACGCGGTACGCGACACCGGAACGCCATTGGCAAAAACGGTGCTCTTCGGATCGTAAATCGCGCCCTTTTGGACAGTAACGGGGTTCCCGTTGATGTCGTTCACGGTCAGGTTGGGTCCGAGGAGGCTCGAGAAATCGCCCCGCTTGAACGCCTCGGTCGGGATTGTCAGAAACCCCGAGCGTCCGAGGCCCGCAACAGAACCGCCGGAAGAGGCAATGCGAGTGCCTTGGTAGTCGCCGAATATGAAGAGCTTGTTCCTTAGGATTGGTCCGCCAGCAGTACCGCCAAACTGGTTCTGGATGACAGGCCCGCGCTTAACACCGGCCAGATTATTGTTCCAGCTATTCGCGTTCAGGACTTTGTTTTGCAAAATTTCGAAGAGGCTGCCGTGGAACTGGTTTGTCCCGGACTTCAGGTTCACATTAATCACGCCACCCGCGGCACGGCCATATTCCGCGTTGTAGCCGTTGGTGATGATGCTCATCTCGCTGATGGCCTCAATTGAGGGACCGATGGCGTAAGCGGTCTGATTTAGAAAGTCAATGGTGTTGACATTGTTGTCTACACCGTTTAGCAGAAAGTTATTCTGGCCGTTGGAGCGCACCCCATTGGCGGAAAACCCTCCATTGTTGCCGTCGCGAGCGCCTTGTTCAGCCGGAACCACGCCGGGAACAAGCCGTGCCAGGTACGCGAAATTGCGCTGCCCGCCCAGGGGAACATCGGTGAGGATCTTGGTGCCCAGATTCGCGCCGACCTGTGTGCT
>JBBSHP010000965.1:0-2485 GCA_038232555.1 Bryobacterales bacterium | reverse complement strand
CGTGTGAAAACCAGGGAGGAACTGCGGGAACGCATCCTGAAGGGAGTAGCCGAAATCAACGAGGCCCCTGTTGTTCATCGCTGGAAAGCGTTTGAAGCCCTGGAAAACAGCGCCTGCTACTTAGGAAATGTTTTAGTGAAAGGACATACTTCCAGAACTTCGCCAAAGCCTTCAAAGTCGCGGATTTCCGGGCTCTCATGGCAAATCTGAAAGCCAACCAGGCACGCCTCAAGACCGCGGAGGAGTTTGGGAAGATCGAAATGTCGGAAGGGTCTATGTTCTACCAGTCCCCGCTCCGTGCCATCCTTTACGCACTTATGGAGCTTATGAAAGACGTCGATGGCAATCAGGTTGTCATGCACCTGTCCCTGAACGTACCGGATTACTATTCCAACCAGAAGCAACGCGACCTGGTGATCGCACTCGCCGATTACTTGGGCAACAAGCTCGAAGGTCGTCGTCCTCAAGAAGCCAGCGCGGCACGAGTGCTGAGGGAGTTGGTGAACAATCAACGGCTCGGTTAGCGGACGTTAGTACATGGCCGGCATCAATCGCTTTTCCTCACGCCAGCAACGGCTCGACCACGCCTATCTAGCCAATCGTCTTCGGGACGCGAGATCCTACGATCGAATCGCGGGATATTTCCGCAGTTCCATCTTCGAGCTGGTCGGGGAAGAGATCGCCAATATCCCACACGTTCGCATTGTTTGCAACAGCGAACTAGACGCCGCCGATGTGACAGTGTCAAAGCATGCCCGCGAGACCTCGCTGAAGGAGCGCTGGAACCAAGTACCGGCCGCGGTTGAAGCACTGCTCTACAGAGATCGCTATCGCAGGCTCTACGAGTTGCTGACCAGCGGTCGGGTGGAAATTCGTGTGGTCCCCAAAGACCGCGTGTTTGTTCATGGCAAGGCTGGCGTCATTCAACGGGAGGATGGGTCCCGCACTTGCTTCCTCGGGTCAATAAACGAGACCAGGAGCGCCTTCACCCAGAATTACGAAATCCTGTGGGAAGACACATCTGCTGAAGGCGTGGCGTGGGTGCAAGCGGAATTCGACGCGCTCTGGAAACATTCTTATCCGCTGCCCGATGCAATCATAGAGGAAATCAAGCGCGTTGCCGAGCGCGTGGAAGTGCGGTTTGAAGAGGTCGAGCCGCATCAGCTTCCTGCTGCGGCACTCGCCGAGAGCCCGATATATCGTGCTGGCGAGCAGCTTCAGCCATGGCAGCGCGCGTTCGTTGCGACCTTTCTTGAGCATCGCGAGATTCACGGGCGGGTGAGGCTGTTATTAGCGGACGAGGTTGGAGTAGGCAAGACGCTGTCGCTTGCGGCTAGCGCAATGCTCTCGGCGCTGTTGGATGACGGTCCCGTCCTCATCCTCTGTCCGTCAACTCTGACCCTTCAGTGGCAAGTGGAACTAAAAGACAGACTGGGCATACCGAGCGTGGTATGGATATCCGCCAGAAAAGAATGGCTGGATGATAACGGTCACACCATCAAGACGACTCGGGGGGCGGAGGACATTGCACGTTGTCCGTTTCGAATCGGAATTGTCTCAACGGGCTTGATTTTCCAGGACTCAAAAGAGCGCGAAATTCTGCTTGCACAAAAATTCGGGACTGTGGTGCTCGATGAGGCCCACAGAGCGCGGGGTCGGACCGAAGGCCCCAATCGGCTGCTCGATTTCATGCTCCGTATCGGTCCACGCACGCGAAATCTCCTACTTGGTACTGCTACTCCGATTCAAACTGACGTTCGTGACTTGTGGGATTTGATGCGCATCTTGAACTCGGGCGCTGATTTTGTATTGGGGCGGGACTTTTATACCCTGTGGGCAGACAGTCGCAGGTCGCTCCCGCTGGTCAAAGGGGAGCAGAATTTAACGGAAGAGAAGGAAGCTTGGGAATGGCTGCGCAACCCGCTACCACCGGGAAGCGAACATGCACTCTTTGCGGCTTTGCGCCTGCAACTGGGTGTGGCTGATCGGGCTTCCTTCACAGATCGGGGATTCGGCTCGCTCGGATTTCTCGAGCAGCAATCTCTAAGCCAGGCTCTTGCTCCTCAGTTCTTCAAAGAACACAACCCCATCGTGCGGCACACGATCCTCCGCCGGCGTCAAACGCTTGAAGCCGCTGGTCTACTTGAAAGAGTGGGGGTCGAAATCTATCCTGATCCGGCTGCCGGCCCGACTGCTTATCCGGGCGTCGGTTTCAGCGGGCTCGGTCTGCTCACAAGTCACCCGTTCGATTTGGCTTACGCGGCTGCTATGGACTTTACAGAAGCGCTGAGCCACCGAACTAAGTCTGCGGGGTTATTAAAGTCTCTCTTACTCCAGCGAATCTGCTCCAGCATCGCTTCAGGCAAGGCGACGGCGGTCAAGCTCTTGACCGGGAAGTCCATAGACGATGATGACAATCCGTTGCTGATCTTCGAGCCGCTCAGTTCCATCACACCGGTGGAGGAAAGCCATCTTCGAACAATCT
>JBBSHP010000964.1:0-2486 GCA_038232555.1 Bryobacterales bacterium | reverse complement strand
CTTCGTAAGCATTGACGGAGCCAACTTCATCCTGTCGGGCAGCAGCGCCATAGGTGCCAGCTTCCACTGTCAGGCTCCCACCTCCGCCGGTACATTCACCGTACCCCCGGTAGTGCTGCTGAGTCTGCCTGGGGGCGGCGGAACTTCCGTCGGCGGTATCACCATTCCAGGCGGATCGCTGAGCGTGGGCGCTTCAAGCGCGCTTTCCAGCTTCACGGCTCCTGGACTGGATATCGGCTTTGTAAGCGCAGTGTCATCCACCAGCAAGACTCTCGCGTATCAGTAGATCCACAGGCATAATGCGCCAGGTCCGATGGTGAGGGCCTGGGCGGCGCCTGGGCCCGGTTGTAGCTCAGGAAATATGGGTCTGGTTGGTCTCGGTGGCCCCGTCGGCTTTCACAATCGCGGAGCCCGCAGCTTAAAATGCTTAACGTGGAACTATCGCCTGACCTCCATGAAAGACAGGAGCCTAGGGTTGCCTCGGTTCAGTTCCTAAGCCCTCGATCAGAATCTGCGCCAATTGAGAGATGAGTAGCAGCCCAGGATTATCCGGCGAATAGTCAGCACGCGGGATGTCCTCGCACGTAATCGCCATGGCGATCTTGCCATGGGGCGAATACACGATACCCACATCGCTTCGCAGACGGTCCAGCGCGCCGCTTTTATTGGCAACCTTCATATCGCCAAGTTTGCGCGCAATACCGCCGTGGTCCTGCTGCCTTCTCAGAACGGCAAGCATCTCGTTGGACGCTGCGGGACTGACTACCTGGCCCTTGTCGAGCATCTCCAGCAGCATGACCATCTCGCGCGGAGTGCTGGACCCCAGTCCGAATCGTTTATTCTCGGGGAGCAGCCCTGCTTTGCTAAACCCGCTTGGATTCGGCTTCAGGTCCTTGCCGTCACCCAGGACCTTACGCATGGAGCGGGTCTGTTTGAGCCCCAGTTTGTCCATGTAGTCGTTCACTGCGTCCGCTGTAATCCGGTCCAGGATCAGGTTCGTCGCGGTATTGTCGCTCACCACGATCATCAGGTGCACCCAGTCCCGGAGGGGCATTTTCAAGCCATCGGAAAACTCGCTAGCTACGCCCGATCCCGACACTTTATCGTCGGTAGTCAAGGTGAGCGGTTCAGTCCATTTGGCGCGCCCTTGTTCAACCGCGGCAAATACGGTCGTCATGATCGGAAGCTTAATGGTGCTCGCCGTGCGTACCCGATCGTTTTCCCGCAAACCGTAACTCTGGCCGTTATCAAGGTTCTTCGCGTAGATACTCACCGCTCCCGGAAAGCTGGCGATGGCGGCCTGGACGCGCCGCTGAAGTTGTTCTGGCTGCCCGAACGCGATTCCGGTCCATCCGACAACGAGTAGAGCTACCCAACAACAACTTGACTTGATCAGGGAAAGCATGCGATCCAGTATACTCAAGTCAAAGAACCATGAAAACCATTGCACTTGTATTGGGGCTGGTTGCCGTATTCGGCGCTCAAGCTCGCACGGCTGAAATTCCGCGGAAAGCCCCGGAGCTGAGTATTGCTCTGCCAGACGGCCGGTCTGTGAAGATCGCGGACTACCGGGGCAAGGTCGTCGCCCTTGCCTTCATTCTTACCACTTGACCGCACTGCCAAAAAACCACTCAGGTCTTGAGTGGCATTCAAAACGAGCTCGGATCTAAAGGCCTTCAGGTCGTCGAAGCGGCGATGAACACCGATGCGGACTTGCCTGGCTTTATTCAGCAGTTCAAACCGGCTTTCCCGGTTGGTATGACAAACAAGGAGACGGCCGCGGGCTACATGCAGCTTTCGATGATGGTCCGTGCCTACGTTCCATACTTGCTGTTCATCGATCGGAGCGGTGTTATCCGGGCGCAGTACACGGGCAGCGAGCCCTTTCTCGCGGATGAATCTGCGCTTGACAAGAATTTTCGAGCGACGATCATGAAGCTCCTGGCTGACAACACGAACAGCGCTGCCAAGCCCTCCAAACGCGCCGGCAAGAAGAAGTCATAGACCGAGCTTCTCCTTCGAGTACCGCACCGCTGGATTGAGGAGGCTAAGACCTTACTCGTATGCCATCGGTTAGGATGAACCGGAGAATGCCGTTTTTCGGGGCGAACGCGTTTTGGACAGCGGTCGTTGCCGGATTTGATTTATCGGTGGCGGCTGTCAGCGGTGCAGCCTCCAGGGTAAGAGGATTGGCCTTGATCTGGTAATCGGTTCCCCGCACGCCCAAGGTATCCAACTCTATCGACAGCAGGCCTGAGCTCCCTTCCCCTTGCGCGGACTGCTTATTCGTAACGTGGCCCTTAATCGTGGCGCCTTTGGGTACGACGTCCTTGCCATTCATTACAATCGTCTCGGCAAGAGTGCCCGTGAAATGATCTCCAACCTTTAGTTTGGAACTGTCCAGGGCCTTTTCGAGCTGTACCCAGACGGCCGTGTTGGCCGGAATCTCGGTCTCGGATCGTGCGCCGCTCGTTCCATCAGCCGCT
>JBBSHP010000963.1:0-2493 GCA_038232555.1 Bryobacterales bacterium | reverse complement strand
TATTCGGGCAACTTGATGTCGTCGTAGAAATGGCAGAATCGCCCGGTGCGATTGATGACGCCGAGCATCTTTTCCATCTCCGCGAGGCTTCCATGCTGATGGCCATGCTGACTACCCTCCATGCGAACGGAGAAGGGCGCCAGGAACGAACCCACATGGGGCTGAGCGGGCGACTGGCCAAGCCATTTCCCTTTCCACTGGATTTCGCCAGTGACATTGTGAGCGCGTTTCCAATCCTCTATGCGATCGTCCACCCATCCGTGCACCCCCCAAAAAACAGAATTCACGTGGCTTGAATAGGTGTCGCCCAGCCAGTCGTATTTCACGTCGTCCCACTTCGGATCGATGGTGTCCGGCTGATCGACGTTCACATCCGGCCGCATACCAGTCTGGGAAGGTTCTGAGCACCAGCGCATATGCATCTGGTTATGAATGGTGGATTCAATGCGAGCGCCTAGCTCTCCCAAGCTCCACCCCGCGAGCTTGGCAGGATTGGTATAGTCGCGCTCCCAAGGCCGAAAAGACGACGTGAAAATGGCCTTGGACTTTACGCGCTTCAAATACGTATCGAGATCCGCGCTACCGCTGTGCCAGGCCGGCGGGACTGGATAAGACGCATCATCCGGCGTAGGCGCGGCGCTCCAGCCTTGCACTTTTGAATACTGGGAATCCCCGATTCGAGCAAGCTCCGAGTTCACGGTTCCGATCATTTGCCGGTGCATGTAAAGAAAATCTTCACCGGAGTCGTTATCCAGTATGGGCTGGCCCTGCTTGTTTTGGGCGGGTCTGGGCGGCTCCCACCCCATGGTCCTGATGGCTTCCTGAGTAGCCTGGTCGAACGACAGCCATCCATTTCTCACCTGGTGCCAAAGGTAATGGTGTAAGCGCCAGTCTCTAGCGGCCATCATCAACTTAATCTGGTTGGGCAGATTCGGAGGCATTTTCAGACAGAATATCACGCGCAGCGTCCATTGCCGCGTAAAGATTGAGGGGCCGTGGACCGTGCAGGTAGCTACGATGGACGCTATCCTAAACTTTACACATTTCCATGGATCCTCAAGTCGACATTCACTCCGCGCTCAACGAGCAGCGCGTTTTTCCGTGTTCCGAAGAGTTTCGATCCAAGGCGCACATCGGCAGCCTGGAAGATTACGAGCGGCTGTACAAGCAGGCCGCCGATGATCCTGAAACGTTCTGGGCCGGCATTGCGCAAGAGCTGCATTGGTTCAAGCCTTGGGACCGCGTGCTCGAATGGGAGCTGCCGTTTGCGAAATGGTTCGTGGGCGGCCAACTCAATCTCTCGTACAACTGTCTGGACCGGAATGTTGCGGCGGGCCGGGGCGATAAGGCTGCGATTCTCTGGGAAGGCGAGCCTGGTGACGCGCGCACAATTACTTATCAGCAGTTGCTAAGCGAAGTATCCAAGTTCGCTAACGTGCTCAAGTCGCTCGGCGTTCGGAAGGGAGACCGCGTGGCGCTCTACATGGGCATGGTCCCGGAGCTTGCCATTGCGATGCTGGCCTGCGCTCGTTTGGGGGCTCCCCATACCATTATTTTTGGCGGTTTCTCTTCGCAATCGCTTATTGATCGCATCAACGATTGCGGTGCAGTAGCAGTTGTTACGCAAGACGCAGGCCACCGGCGCGGAGCCGAGGTCAAGCTGAAAGAGGCGGTCGACAACGCTCTTGGCCAATGCCCCACCATTCGGAATGTGGTGGTGTACCGGCGCACCGGGTCGACGGTCGTGATGCAGGAAGGGCGCGATCACTGGTGGCACGATCTCATGGCGCGCGCGTCCGCGGATTGTCCGGCCGAACCGGTGGATTCCGAGCATCCTTTATATCTGCTCTACACCTCCGGTACCACGGGCAAGCCCAAGGGTATTCTGCACACTACCGGCGGCTATGCGGTCCAGACTTACATCACGACAAAATGGGTCTTCGACCTGCGTGATGAGGACGTCTTCTGGTGCACAGCCGACATCGGCTGGGTAACGGGTCACAGCTATGTGGTCTACGGCCCCATGCAGAACGGAGCCACGGTGCTGATGTATGAAGGGGCACCGACCTGGCCCGAACCCGATCGCTTCTGGAAGTTGATTGAGAAATACAAGGTCAGTATCTTCTACACCGCGCCCACTGCGATTCGCGCGTTTATGCGGCTGGGCGAGGAGTGGCCGCGCAAATATGAACTGGCCAGCCTGCGCCTGCTGGGCAGCGTCGGCGAGCCAATTAATCCAGAGGCGTGGATGTGGTATCGCCGCGTCATCGGCCGGGACCGTTGCCCCATTGTCGACACCTGGTGGCAGACCGAAACTGGCGCGATCCTGATCTCACCGCTGCCGGGAGCCATTCCGACCAAGCCCGGGTCCGCGACCAAACCATTGCCGGGGGTGCTGGCCGATGTGGTGACGCGGGAAGGGAAGCCGGTGCCAACGGGTTCGGGCGGTCTCCTGGTGATAAAACATCCCTGGCCTTCTATGTTACGGACGAT
>JBBSHP010000962.1:0-2495 GCA_038232555.1 Bryobacterales bacterium | reverse complement strand
TCCACATGCATCGGATGAACGAGAAACAAAACCGTCACCAGCGCGCTCCGCCCGCGTTGCGCCGTGAGCTGGAGCAGCGCTCCGAAAAGGGCGAGGCCTGTTCCGAGATGCAGTAGGATATTGGTTAGATGAGGGCCACCAGGCCGGAGAGCATAAAGCTCAACATCCGCCAGCCGACTAAGAAGGGTGAGCGGTTCCCAGTATTCCGCACCCGCAGAGTAGTGCGTCAGGTTGGCCGTGAACGCCCACCGAATTCCGGCGAGGCTAAGTCCTTGCTGCAGCTCGGGGTTAGCGGAGACGTAGGTGGGATCGTCATAGTTGACAAAGGAGAAACCGGTGGCCTGACCGAAGACGGCGAAGGTAAGGATGGCGCAGACGAAGCAGAAGAAGATGTTCGAACGCCAAATACGATGCCAGTAACTCTTAGGAGGGCGGCAGAAGACTTCTCCGGGCGTGTGCGATGGAGACAAGGCGGCAATGGTAGCGGGTTGCAAGGTTAGCGATGAACGTTTGGCGCGCGCCTGGTTTCCGGTTCAGCCGCTCTCTCGGAATCGAGGCGCCAACCGGGCTAGCCGCCACTGCGCAATGGATGCATCGTCTGAAAGGTAGCAGAATGTCTGCCAGGCTGGTGCTCGCCCTGCGCAGATCTATCGGCCTTGAGACAATTTCCCCGAACCGCGGATCGTTTCGCACTGGGTCCCAGATCGGATCAAGACGCGGACGGGCCGGCGTGAGTGGAAGGTTTCGGAGCGGATCCAGATTGGGTCGAGACGGAGAGCGGCGGGATTGAGGATCACTTGTTCCGGTGGACCGGGAAACCGATGGCGAACAGAACAATAACAACCGGCAGGACGAGTGCCGAAGGGTGGAACGCGGCAGGACGGTGGCAGCGATCTGCGTCGCCAGCCACGCAACAATTGCGTAAGCGATCGCGACTCGGTAGACACGCCGGTTTTAAGTTCCTGAAAAAAAGAGCTCACGTGCATCCGGGTGGATAACTTCTAGTGGGAGATTCTCCGGAATCGATTGAGATTCCACCCCGCCTCGGATTCTCGTATGCGCTGGCCATTGGCGGACGGCAAGCTTTCTTGGCAACACCAACTGCATCGGAAAAGGGTCATATTCGCCAATAAGACCTAATCCCGCTCCCGCCAAAGACTTAAAACTATATACCTATTGTCGATTTTCCTTACAGAAGAACTTCAAAAATGGGAATATCGTAAAAATCATAGCGAATCAATTTTATCTTGTAACACGTTGATTGTGAGGCACATGGTTAATCGAGAGCCGCTAAGAATAAGGTGCGGCACGCAGGGTGGTTATTGGCATTTGAACTCTTTACAGAAAATATCCGTGCTATGAAAAAGGTATATTGCTTGGCAATTGTCGCACTTAGCAGCGCGCTGGCGTTTCCTGCACGCGCCACCCCTGTTCCTCTTGACCCCTGCCTTACGTACTTGGGCTCGGCTGCTTCGGACCCAATGACAATCCCCTGTCAGCGTTCAACGCTTTGACTCTCCTCCTTAACGGCAATCCAAACCCGAGCTTAGGGACACCGATCTTTGTATCAAAGGACGCGACTTTCACATTTGACGGCGGTTCTGCGGGATTTACGGGCGGGGGTGCTTTCGCCGCCGTTCATTACGGTGGCGGGGCGGGTGGCGGTAGCTTCGAGTTTTTCGCTATCAACCCCAATTGCACAACGGCCATTCTATTTCCACAGAATGCGGATGGCACTTTCAATCCCGACCCCTTTAATGCCAAAGGTGGTGGAATTTCGACAGTTACCGTATTCAAAAGCGCGCCGGTGTCCGTGCCTGATAATGGTTCGACGGCGATGCTGCTAGGCGCTGCTCTCACCGGTCTCGGTCTGGCACGTCGCTATTTAAAGCGGTAATTCCTCTTACCTGTCGTAATAGAACAAGAGGACCGTTCAAGACGAACGGCCATTTTTTTGTGCACGGATGATCTGAGTTCAGCGGATCGCAGGCCGAAGTGCGAAGACGAAGTCATCCGAATTCCGATCAAGCGAATTAGCAGCGCATACGGGGATCGAACCCGTGCACCAGCCTTGAGAGGGCTGTGTCCTAGCCACTAGACGAATGCGCCGTTTTGTTGCGGCAAAATCTTAGCGGTCCCGCCGCCATTGGCAAGGCTGCGTTGGCTGGAAGCTCAAGCTCAGGAGCCTTTAGCCGAACGGCGTAGCTTTCGGAGCTGCGATCGGCGTGGAAGCAGGCGCCGGGGTACTTTTCGGAGCCGGCGGCGCCGGGGACGGACGAACGTGGTCTTGCGCCGTGGTCGCCAGGTGCCCGGGCTTCTGGGCGTCAACATAAGCTTTCACCTCCGGCGCGGGTGCGAGCGCTTTCATGCGTCCGTAATACAAATCGTAATAGATCCGCAGCCGTTTCCGTTTGTCCAAGTCGGTACGGGCTGCGGCCGCAGAAGCTTTTGCGGCGATCACTTGCGGATCTTCGGCGGCGCGGTTTTGCAGTTTC
>JBBSHP010000961.1:0-2496 GCA_038232555.1 Bryobacterales bacterium | reverse complement strand
GATCCGCAATCTCGGATGTTGAGAGGCTCTCGGTATGTTTGTCGTTCACTTCCATAATCACGTCACCCGGCCGGATTCCAGCCTTATATGCCGGAGATCCACCGAAAGGCGCAATCACGATCGTTTTCCCATTGCGGGGACCCACCGTCATACCCACGCCAAAATAGTGCCCACGCTGGTCGTCGCGCAAACCCTGAAAGTCTTTGGGATCGAAGAAATTGGAGTGAGGATCGAGAGTGCGCAGCATCCCCGGAATTGCGCCCTTATAGATTGCTTTGTCCGATTTGACCGGGTCCGCGAAGTTTCCTTCCACCAGATCGTAAACCTTCGCGAACGATCTGATTCCGGATTTCAACTCATCTTCAGGGCTGGAGGAAGCCGCTGACACACCCTCCATGCCAGGGCCAAAAACGCCGCCCACAATCGAGCAGCCAACGATAAATAAAGGAACGAACAGGAGGGACCGCCATTGACGCGCCATCAAAAAAGAGACCTCGCCTTCCAGTATAGCGACTTCGGAAAATACATCGCTTATTTATAAGCGATAAGGAGAGACCAAACAGCTAGGCGCTGCGGACGGACTTGCGCGCCCCGCTCTCAGTCCGAGTTGCCGGCTTCTTCGGTGGATCCCCCAAACGGCGGACCTGATCGCTCACGCAGACTACGAACATGGGCTGCCTGGCGTTCTTCAGGATGTCGATGATGCGATCGTGTTGATCCTCAAGGAAGATCGACTTGCCATCGGTGACCAAGTGAAGATCGGATTGCTTTTCCAAAACGTCGCTGAGCCGCTTTCCCATCTCGCGTTGCAGGAACCGAAGAACGCGCCGGATTTTTTGCAGTGAAAAACCCTTCCGGCGAAGTTCCGCGATCACTGTAATCTCGATCACTTCATCAGGGTGGTAAACGCGCTTGTGCCCCTCATGCCGAGGAGATACCACTTTGCGTTCGTCCCACCACTGGAGCTGCCGCAAGCTCACTTCCGCAATACGGGCGACGTCGCTGCTGCTGAAAGTCCGGCTCTGGATTTCTGTATCAGGACGTGATTTCTTTGTTTTGAACATGTTGCCCCGTTTGCGTTTGGAAAAAATTGTGCGGCCATAGAAATTGTACTTAACCTGTGGGGGAAGTCAATAGGCAAAGTGGAAGAAGATCAGTACGCGAGAATCGATGTCTAAATGACAACTAACCGCCGCCCACGAACTGAACGATCTCCAGATTTGCCCCATTGTCAATGGATGTGCTCGCCCAATCCTGCTTTTTCACGATGGCGCCGTTGAGCTCTACAGCTACCCGCTCCATCGGCAGATCCAAAAGTACCAGCAACGCGGAGATCGTGGGGGACTCCGGCACGGAACGGCCGACGCCATTAACAACAATTTCAATTTCTTTTGTTTTAAGGGTTTGCATCGATAATCGTCATCTGCTGTTTGACAGCTTGTTTAAACCCTTATTATAGTCAGAGTGTAAGGCTTCTCTTTTCACAATACACATGCCAACTTCTTACGCCGAGACCTACTTCCCTGTTTTGGTTCAGCTGATCATCGCGATCGCAATCGCGGCGGGGCTGATCGGAGTTTCCTTTCTACTCGGGAAGAAGGTGAAGGACAAGGTGAAGGATTCCCCCTACGAATGCGGCATTGCCCCGACAGGTTCAGCGCGTGAGCGGTTTAGCGTGAAATTTTACCTGGTGGCAATCGTCTTCATCCTGTTCGATATTGAAGCGGTGTTCTTGTATCCGTGGGCGGTCGTCTACCGTCAACTAAAGATATTCGGCTTTTTTGAGATGCTACTGTTTATCGGCCTGGTTCTGGTGGGATTCTTCTATGTCTGGAAGAAAGGCGCTTTGGACTGGTCGAGCGAAGAGCTGGCAGGGCCCATAAAATAATGCTTCCCGATTCATTGAAAGACGACCCGATCGCGGCAGCTCTGGAAGCGCATGAGCCGGAGGCCATCACGGGCGGGCATTGCGAGCACCATGAGCCCACGCTGTTTGTGACTCCAGGACGCATCGTCGCCGTCTGCTCTTATCTGAAAGCTAGCCAGGAATTCAACCTGCTAAGCGGCATCACGGCAGTGGACTGGACGCCGGCCGAGCCACGCTTTGAACTCGTTTACCTGCTGCATTCCAACCTGAAAAACTACCGCCTGCGGCTGAAGTGCTGGGTGTCTGAAGCCCAACCGGAGATCGATTCCATCCTGCCGGTGTGGCGCGCGGCAAATTGGTACGAGCGGGAAATTTTTGACATGTTTGGAATCCGCTTCAGAAATCATCCGGACCTCCGGCGAATCCTGTTGCCAGCCGATTGGGAAGGCTTCCCGCTTCGCAAAGATTATCCGGTGCACGGACACAAGTACAGCTATCAGAACGAATAGACGTCACCCCTGGATCCCATCATGCAAGAGCTGCGCGAACACACGGACACAATCGAGATCGGACCATCGCAGGAAGACCTCAAGCGTCATCGCATGACGTTGAACATGGGCCCGCAGCAT
>JBBSHP010000960.1:0-2501 GCA_038232555.1 Bryobacterales bacterium | reverse complement strand
TTTCCGCTGATCAGGTTGTAGGCGACCACCCGGCCGCCAGGACCGGCCACAGCGGCGTAAACCTTGCTGCTGTCCTGCGCAAGGTCGAGCACATAGCATGCGTTCGACAAGTCCGTGCACGGGCCGGGCGGTCTCCAGCTGGTTACCGAGCCGTCGCTGGCGTTGAGCGCTCCGATGAAGTCGCGGCTCTGCCCGGAGAGGGTGTGGAACTCGCCGCCAATGAACAGCCTGCCAGTTCCGTCCTCTGCCGCGAGGAGTGACTTGACAGTTCCGCCGGCAGACCCGTTCCATCCGCTTAGCGCAACACCCGTCGCCTCGTCTACTGCGGCCACACAGGGCCGGGCCTGCCCGGCAAGCATGGTGAAGTCGCCCCCGAAGAATAACGTCGTCCCACTGCGCTCAATGGCGTAGACGTTGCCGTCATTAACATTCGCATTGAAAGCGCCGACCAGCGTCCCGTTGAGGGCGTCAACCTTGGCAATACCTTTCCGCCTGCTGCCATTGATGCTCGTGAAGAGGCCGCCCACGAACAGGCCGGTGCCGTCGCTGGACTGGTGCAGGGCTCGCACGTTCTTGTTCGCGCTCGGGTTCCACGGGAGAAGTGCGCCCGTCGTCGCATTGAACGCTGCCAGGCGGTCGCGCGGCACGGTCTGGGTGCCATCCGGTGACCGGACCGAGGTGAAACCACCGCCGATGTAAATCGTGTTGCCAATCCTTTCAATCGCGTAAACCGGACCGTTCATCGGCGACCAGGTACTTCTCTTGGGTGAAGCGACGTAGTCCGCCGAGGCTGTCCCTATAATAAGTGCAACGCTCGCTAGCGCCACGCCGAGTCCGATTACTCGCTTTATCATGACCGCAAGGCGTGTGTTTTTGCGACCCGCCGTGTACGTTGCTGTCCCGCTCTCCATAGTCATCATATTTACTCTATTTTTATTTTTCAATTGGACTAACAACCTAGTCGAAACAGGTCTGAGAGCAAGTATTTACTTGTAAAGTTTCATAAATATTTCCGCATTTCAAAAAGGGGGCAACACCGCTGGTAAACCGGGCGCACCAGGGCGGCCTGGGATGCTGCTTGCTCATTCATGCCGAGATCGGGCGCGCAGACTGCCGAGCCCTGTAGCGGTATCGTGTCCGCGCGTCCGGTTACACTGATCGGTGGACTCAGATCAAACATCGCCACTTATCGCTCAAAAAGGGCGGGTGGAGAACAGCGTCTGTCCCTCAAAAAGCCTTAAATAAGCCGAAGAATGATGCTTGCGCGTCTCGCAGTATTCAGGTCAGGTTGTTGTCTTTGACACGGCCGCGGTTTCTACCCGACCTGGGGTCTTCTTGTTGATCTCGGTCGTCTCACAAGCACGTGATCTGCACAGGTCGAGTGTGGCACATTCGCTTTCATTGGCTTCTCGGCACAGTGATTCGCCAACCGTTCCGGCGATGTTGATCATGCTTTGGGCTACGACCCCAAGTCGGCATAAGCCTTTAACAAGTCAGCACGAAGAGCGATTTGGCTTGCTTCATCCCGAAGAATGATCTCAATATGGTCGTGTTCATACCGGCGGCAATCAAGGAAGTAAAAAAGTGGAATTCCAGCTAAAAAAACGGGCCGGCGCTGTTGTACGAAACAATCGAGTCCTACGTCGCGCGCTGGGTCGTTTTATCTTCCCAACGTACCCGGCGTATATCATCTCGTACCCGAAGACAGGCCGGACTTGGCTGCGTGTGATGCTGGGCAAGGCAATCTGCCTTGCCTACGATCAACCCGACGGACTCATGCTCCTCACCCACCGGCTAACCGCCGCCGCGGGCCTTCGCGCGACCCGCTTCACCCACGAGGATGCGATTTTTGATGGCCGCGCGTGGCAAGACCTCGATCCCGACAAGCGGCGCTATGCGCACGGTCGTGTCCTCCTCCTGACCCGCGACCTGAAAGATACTCTGGTCTCGAACTACTTCCATACAACCAAGCGTGCACGCTGTTTCACGGGAACTCTCGCCGAGTTCATCCGTCATGATTCATGGGGGGCTAAGAAGATCATCACCTATTACGAATACTGGTACAGCGCCCGCAGCGTGCCTCAGGAGATGCAAGTTCTTCGGTATGAAGACATGTATCGCTCACCCAGGGCGGCGCTGGAAATCGCGCTCGGCCTCGCCGGTGCAACTGACCTGGCCAGCAGCGTGCTCGACCAAGCAGTTGAGTTCGGAAGTTTCGCTAACATGAAAAAGCTAGAGGCCGGCGGGTATTTCGCAGATCGACGCATGAAGCCTCGCGACCCGGCCGACGAAGGCAGCTTCAAGGTTCGGCAGGGCGGTTCCGGCAAGAGCTCCAAGATGCTGACACCCGACGATATCGGCTATATCGACGGATTAGTAATTGATTCAGGCTGCCCTTGGGTGACGTCGGTAGCGGATGCAGAACGTGAACCACATGGCGTGGAAACGCCATCTCCAGCATTGGTGCGCGGGTAATCTCGGAAAGTGGCGCTCCGTGCGAA
>JBBSHP010000959.1:0-2518 GCA_038232555.1 Bryobacterales bacterium | reverse complement strand
GTACATTCAAGCTGACCGAAAGGCTCAATCTGCAGTTTCGGGCGGAGTCGTTCAATGTGAGCAACACGCCTCACTTTGCCAATCCCAACGGGAGCGTCAATAGCGGCAACTTCGGCAAAATCCTGGCGACGCAGACCGCGGATGCACTCGGCCGCTCGCGAGAGTTCCGCTTAGGCTTACGCGTGGGTTTCTAGGCTATGCAAGAGGGCGGCTAGTGCGCCGCCCCTTCCACAAAACGTACATACCCCCAAGTTTCCGGTTTGTGCATGTTCACCACGCCCTGGGGGGACCAGACCCAGTTGTCTTCGGGCCTGCCCGGGATTATTTCATATCGGCCGCCAACAATCCGCGTCTCCCATTCCACCCGCGAGAAGTTGACGCGCCACTCATCCCGGGCCGAAGGACGCCCCACTCCACTGCGCGCCGTAAAAGCCGCCCACGGTAGAGCCAGTTCCACGGTCCAGCCCCGATCGATGTCGCGTGGATCGTTCAGAGTGCCTTCCACCCGCACAGCCGATTGCAATCCAGGAATCTCCCAGCCATTGTCGGCCTTTCCCCCTTGTGAATACGGTCTCGCTAGAAACAGGTCCCAGCCCGTGTTGAGGGCGTTCACTTCAAATTCAAAATAATTCCGGCCGTCACCGGTCGGGTTCAGAAAGATTTCGAAATCGTTGTCGTGGAAAATCACGGAGTCGTGCTCCCGCAGAGTCGCCCAAACGTGCGGCTCCTCCAACTCTGCCGCCACGTACAAGTACCGGTTGTCCCACAGCATCTTCGCCCGGGTGCGTAAGCGGGGCGGGGAATGGGAATCGCCGCGGATATCGACAAACCAGTCCGTCCAGGCGGCCTGCTGCCATGCGCGCTCGCTCAGCCTGCCATCAATGCGGATCGGGCTGGTTGCTCGCCTGCATTCGTAATGACGCGGTGTATCGCCGCCGGCCCAGGCGGTGAGTGAACAGCACACAATTGCTTGGAGAACATTCTTAAGCATGGGGACGTCACTCATTAGACCAGCTCGGCCCACCTTCGCTTCTGCAGCAACAGGTGCGAGCCGCTAATGTCCGAGAGCAAGATACTTGTTGGGTACATTTCGAGCGGGTGCTTCGCGACGATAGCGCGTGCGATAGAGAGAGCTGATGTTACCGTACACATCCTCCTCGCGTCGATGAAATTGGTGGTAAAGACCGCATTGCGCGTAGGACATTGGGGAGACATCGAATAGGACCGTCTCCCAGCTCATCGATTCGCCCCACAGAAGCGACCTAACTCGGATTTCCAGGTCAGCACCGGCATCCACGAGGATGTCCATCACTGGCCGACAGTAGTTGAAGATACTATTTACAGCATGGAAGATTGGGGTCTGTCCACCCAGTCCTACGGCGTCAAGATCGGCCCTGGCGTTCACGTCGGCACCTGCGTCCAGCAGGATCCGGGCGCAACGTGTAGAGTTGAACTCTGCACAGATGTGGAGAGCTGAAACGCCTCGGCAGGATGTGAAAGCGCACAGCGGATTCAGCCTCCTTTGTAGATGCTGGGTCGAGCTAGTCAGGAGTCTACGGAGCCCAGCGTCGTCGTCGAGCAGAACCGCTTCGAGCAGGGGATCGCCCACGGATGCTCCGGCACCGATCATTACTTGCAAGCACTCGGCGAATCGCGGCGAACGAAGATACGTCTCGATTAGCGCATCGATTGGGGGTCGTCCCTTAATAGGGTCAATAGGGCTGACACCCGCCGTAAGCAATGCTCGAATGCCATCGGGCGAGTGCTCTTCGAATGCTCCTAGTAGATCGGCTCCGGTGGGCATATTTTTTCATGATGTCAGATTGGCGCGGCTAGGCTAGCCGCTATCACTTCTTCACTCCCGCAACCGCCGGCACGGGGATATCCGAATTGTACGTGTCTACAACACACTTCCACTTGCCGTCGCTTTGCTTCTTCCAGATCTCCACGATCTTGCCGACATCATGCATCGCCGGTCCGCCTCTCGGATCCTGGATCGAGAGTTGATAGGTGCCGTACAAATATCCCAGCTCACCAGAGCGCGCCACCTCAACCTTCGATGCCTTCCACGACACGGCTGTGTTCGGGCCCAGCAGGCCCGCCCAGGATTCACGAATCGACTTCTTGTCTTGGGCCATCGGAGCATTCGGCGGAAGGAGTACGGCGTCCTCAGCATAGAACGCGAGGGTCCCCTCCAGGTCGTTCTTCGCCGCCGTCGCGGACCACTGCTCGTCCAGCGCGCGGATGGCGCTTTCATCTGCACGGCTTTCAGGTGCAGCACTCGGACCGCAGGAACTGGCCAGGGAGGCTGCAGCAATCAGCGCGCAAAGTTGTATCCTCGTTCGCCGCCTCGTCATTGGCCTCTGATGCAGTACGTCGGCCCTCCTAAAATCACCAGTCAATTTTTTTTGCAACTTTCTCGTTCCGTTTTTCCAACAACTTAACAGTTTCCCCCAGTGGAGTGCTTGCGCGCGCCTGCTAGCGTAAAACTGGGAAGCGCCTCTGCGCCTCAAATCCC
>JBBSHP010000958.1:0-2519 GCA_038232555.1 Bryobacterales bacterium | reverse complement strand
GCTAACGTTGCTTTTGGAATTTGAAACGATGGCAATCTGCGATCCAGCCATTTCGGACTAGGAACGCGATCATCGCGGATAATCACCACTCCGTTCACGCAAGATAAATGATAAGAGCCAGACGCGCCTAAAATTTGTAAAATTGTTGACTTAACAGTGTTCCCGGTTGGATTCAAAGGAGTAAGATGTAGAGGATTGTCAGCCAATGATTCGACTCCTAACGATATGTGATTCTCCCGTCCGAAGCGCACTAAGGCTGCTAGCCGTGACTCGTCGCGGAACATGAACTCTTTCGCGCTCAACTCTAGCGGACAGTTGAATTCCGCCTTACACCTGGCGCCCACAGCGAAGATCATAAAGCAAGAGAGCAAAATTGGTTTGCGCATGGTGGTTAGGGATCTGTTTTCTGAATTTAGTCTAAGCGGGAATGTGCATAGTAGATGGCGTGATCGGAAACTGACGCATCCTCGCCCCTCACAGATTCGCTGTAGTCGAGCAGGTTGAGCCATTTGTCGAGAAGCGCAGCTCCGCAGTTGGGCCCCGATCAGCGGGCCAAACAATACCAGAAACTCAGAAACCGAAGCACCCCAAATTCCTCAACGGAGGTTTGTGGTTGGATGTGCTACTACCCCATGACCGGCTTTATTGAGCCGCAGCAGCGCGAACCGCAGTGAAATACGAGCGTTGATCGGTCCTTTCGAACTCAGCTATTTGACCGCGACCGTAACCGTCTGGGATGGACTGGATGCAGCACCGATCCTGACATTCACGTACCAAGCCGCCGAAGGTAGCAGTGCAGGCACTCTCACGTTGATCTGGAAAAAACCCGTTATGAGCGCAGGCGCGGATCCCGCGTAGACAACCGGCGCGTCGAGTCCGCCGACTGTAACTGAGACGGGCAGAGTCAATCTGATCAGCGAGTCCGAAGGCCAGAAAGCGCCGGTAATACCTGGTGGGTTGGTCGATCCGCCACCTGTGCCGTAAATCGCGATCACCGACCCGGTCTTGGCGGGATTAGCTGCCGAGTTCACGGTGCCGTCGTCGTTCAAAATGGCGCCCTGCTGGGAGTCGAAATTCTGGAGGAAGATTCCCGGTGCCGACGTTGCCAGCCGGATCGTAGCGGTATCGGTAGCCGAGCCTAAATACTCGACGTGAACTTGGGCAGTGGGCTGGCCCGCTAGTTCCCAAGGAACGATCGCATTAATTTGTTGCGCTTGCACATATAGGAGCGGCGCGGGTATGTCATTGAAAAAGAGGCGTACTCCCCCTGCCGAAGTTGAAACATTCGCAGTCGGTCCCGGCGTGAAGAGGGGACCCATTCCCATTTCCGGTCCGAACCCCGCGCCTCGCAGGGTCACGATTTCACCCGGTGCCACGGGTCCTTCGACGAAGCTGGCAGCATTTTGGAGCACGAGGGCCATACACGGGCTATCCTGCTTCTTCGGATCATCAATGAGCAGGTGAACAAGAAAGTTCTGATCTTGGATTCTTGGATTGATACCCGGAAAGTCGGTTGAATTCGTGTCACCAGCAATGTACACCGAGCCGTCTGTGCCGACGGCGATGGCATTGGCCGCATCGGGAGCAGAGCCCCCTAAGTACGTGCCGTTGACCAGCGTGCCATTCGGGGTGAATTGCGCTGAAAATGCATCGTTGCCGCCGCCTGCGAAACATCGCTGATAAGCGCCTCCGGTTACTGGAAACCCCGGCCCAGCCGCACCGGCAACGTAGGCGTTGCCGGTGGGATCAACATCCAAGGCCGATGCTCCCGATAAATACGTTGAATACACCAGCCCACTCCCATTGACCGAAAACTTCGAAACAAACCGGCTCGGAGAGACGGCGTAAGCCCAGGGCGCGCGCGCTACCGACTGGAAAGCTCCAGCCGTCACAGGGAAGTCCGTTGAATATGTCGTGCCAAGTACGTAAGCATTGCCTTGCGCGTCCAGCCTAATGGCCTGCCCAGAGTCGGAGCCGGTACCGCCCAAGTATGTCGAGTAGATCAGACCGCTTCCGGCGGCGTTTAGCTTGGAGATAAATGCCGCGTCGATTTTGTTCGGCGGCTTGGTTTGGAATGCTCCGGAAGTCACCGGAAAATCCACCGAGACCGTAAATCCCGTCACGAAAGCGTTGCCAGACGGATCGACGGCAATCCCGGTTGGAACATCTCCGGCGGAATTGTTCGCGCTGCCCGTTCCACCCAGATAGGTCGCATAAACCAGGGCCGACCCCGAAGCATTTAGTTTGGCGACAGCGCCGGTAAGGCGCGAGCTGGAAGATGCAGTCTGAAACGAGCCCGATGTCGTCGGAACGGAAACCAACGAAGGATTCGCAAGACCGGCCACGTATGCATTGCCGCTTCGGTCGATCGTCATGGCCAGGGGAGGTCCCCAGCCCATGCCAGGCAAGTAAGTCGCATACAGGAGCTGGCTGCCAGCAGGATTCAGCTTTGCCACGAACGCATCGGAGCCGAGTTTACTGACAGCCGGAAATGCTGCACTGGACGTAACCGGAAAGTT
>JBBSHP010000957.1:0-2532 GCA_038232555.1 Bryobacterales bacterium | reverse complement strand
GCAAAGACGGAACGGCAGCCGATCTGTACCGCTTTCCGAACCAAAAATAGAATGCAAACTCAGACCTGTAGAGTGGGACGCCAACTCCGACCTTTGTTCTGCTGCACCTGCGTGCCCGGACTTTTGCCCCGGTTACGCGGACGGGCCAGGATGGAGTGATCGCGGTAGCTGAGCCATTTCTTCAGCACCTGGCAGCCGCCGATGCGGCACTCCCACACGCGCTGGGCACGCAGCGCCAGAGGGTCGCGCCGTTCAGGCAGATGTCGAGCGCCTGGCCGCCGAGCAGGGCGGCCTCGGCGGCGGTGTCGGCCTCGTCCGGGTCGAGGTAGTCGCGCATTCTCGTCTCGAGCGCAGCGCGGTCGGTGGCGATCAGCCCGCCGCCGCGATCCGACCCTTGACACGGGCCAGGGAGAAAATCCCTAAAGCGCCCATGCCCTCCGTCTCCTCACTCCCCCACCCGGCCTATCGGGCCGACCTGCAGGCCGAGGACGCCCTCTACTACCGCGCGGTGCTGCACGAGCTGATCGACATAGGCATGGGCCTCGCCCGCGCCGTCCCTCGGCAGGGTAATAACATACTTGACTCAGTAGGCTGCCAGGGATATGCTTTCCCTTATGAGCAGCGAACCCCAAACCCTTGTCGAAGCCATCCGCCACTTCGCGGACCCGGACGTGACGCTCAAGACGATGGTTGAGCTTCGCTGGCCGTCGGGTGTTCATTGCCCCACTTGCGAGCGTATGGACGTTCGCTTCATTGCCACGCGCCGCATGTGGGAATGCAAGGAGAAGCATTCCAAGCGCCAGTTCTCGGCGAAAGTTGGAACGATCTTTGAGGACAGCTCCCTCGGGCTGGAAAAGTGGTTCTCCGCCATTTGGATGATCGCCAACTGCAAGAACGGTGTCAGCTCCTATGAAATCCATCGGGCGATCGGTGTCACGCAGAAGACGGCGTGGTTCATGTTGCACCGTATCCGTCTCGCGATGGAAACCGGCTCGTTCCTGAAAGGCAGCGGTCCCGCCGAGGCGGACGAAACGTTCATTGGCGGCCTCGCGAAGAACATGCACAAGGCCCGTCGGGAGAAGAAGATTACGGGCACGGGCGGTGCAGGAAAGGCCGTTGTCATGGGCGTGCTGCGGCGTGGTGGTATGGCCGAGGCGAGCAAGGTTGTTGCCCGGCACGTTCCGGACACCACCGCTGGCACGCTGCATGCGATGGTCAAGTCTGCGGTCGCGCCCGGCTTGGAACTATTCACCGACACGCATCGCGGGTATCGTGGCCTGTCGCCTGAGTATGTGCATCAGGCAGTTGATCACTCGATTGAGTATGTGCGCGGCGCGGTGCATACGAACGGCCTTGAGAATTTCTGGAGCCTGTTCAAGCGGGCGCTGAAGGGCACCTACGTGAGTGTCGAGCCGTTCCACTTGGACGGCTACGTGGTCGAGCAGACCTTCCGCTTCAATGAGCGGAAGGTCAATGATGGTGGCCGGTTCCGCAAGGTGCTGAGTTCGGTTTCCGGCAAGCGGATCACCTACAAGACCCTGATCGGATTTGGGTCGAAGGAGGGACTTGCAGCAAGCGTCAACTGAGAGGGCGACGCAATGGCCCACGGTGATTCGCTTCTCTGCCTTCGCGCGGGGATTCGCTCTGCAAATCGGCGTCCTTTGCGGGTTCAACTTCAATCTTAGGTATTCGCACGAGCGCGCTTGCAAGTTCCTTAAACCTTGCGAACGGCGATGCGGCAGAAGGCTCAAAGGGATTTTTCATGACGGGGTACCTCAAAGAGTTTGATGAACCATTCGGCGAATAGCTTCGCGATTGGTGCCGCAGGATCAAGAGACTTTTTGGCGATTGCTACCCCAAATCTCTCTCCCGGAGGGTCCCGCCAAGCTAAGAATGTGTGATGCGCCGCTTTCTCGCTGTGAGCCTCTTTCCAATTTGCCCCGCGCTTTCGAGCTTCCAGTGCCGAGACTTGGGCGAAAGCCATCAAGTCAGCCGAATCCGCAGGAACCAAAGTTCGGCAAAAAGTCTCAACCATGCCATTACTCTTATTATCTGGCATGATCCACGATCCAAACCGCTTGTTCTTACTATTTGCGACTACGAGGCCTCCAGAAGGGCATTTTGAAGGAGGCTTTAAATTTAGGGACTGGCAAATAGAGCTGATGCTTTGCCATCTTCCAGATATTTTATCATCTGCATCCACTATTATGCCCAGGCTTTTTTTAGTCCGCTTTGCTTGAATTTAGTGAAGAGAAAAGCTTTATCGAGCACTGAGCTAACGTTATTAGCTACTTCAATGTCAACCGTTCGGCTCGTTGCGTCTTCAGACCAAGGTATATAATGCTTCATTAGGTGAATAATTGCACCTTTCTGATCGTGATCCTCTACGATCAAATGATTGGGGCATTCAGGCATTTATCGAACCTCAATGTCTCTGGAAGCAGCAATAAGTATTTCGTCTCCTGTGAAGGCGGTGGCTTTTTCGTAATTGCTCACCCCCTGTGACGTAAGGGTTGCGGTCGGGCTGCGAAT
>JBBSHP010000956.1:0-2532 GCA_038232555.1 Bryobacterales bacterium | reverse complement strand
TCGATCCAATCAGTTATTTATAACACAGTAGTACTAGCGCCAGGATGGAAACGGTTTAGGTAATCTGAGCGGAGATTGGCATCCAATCGCGATGCGTCCCATCGCCGTCTAAAATACTTAACTCCAGCCCAGGGTTATCCGTCAGCCAGACCCAGCCTCCCACCCAGACCCAGCACTCGTGTGAGCCAGGGCAGCAGCGCGTTCGCCAATGCTAAAGTGACTCTGGCAGGTTCGTAGGGCGATGCCGTAGAGTCCCGGTGAAACGTACTCCAAAAGCGATCAGAAAAATCACGGTGGTGACGCGAGGCAACGGCATGCAGTGAGATGGAGCAAAAGGGTGCAGCTTTTAACTGGTATGGTCCAGGATGATTCTCCAACCTTGCGCAGAGTTCCGCAGCAGCAGGGTGAAGATGCCGCCCACATCGCCTCCCGTTTCTTTCCCGCGGGTCAGGCGCCAGCGGCCCAGAACAGAAGCATATTCGGTCGAGAGCATTTGAATCTCAAGCCCGTCGAATGTGAGAATCCCCATCGCGTTTTTGGTTGGGTAGCGCTTCAGATAGTGTGCCAGGACCTCCGCATGGCCCTTGGTGATGGTTGATCCCACAAACGTTGTTGACGGCGAATTCGCGTAGCCGTGCATGTACGCTCGGACGTCGCCCGCGTTCCATGCCGTAACCTGATCCTCCAATACGCGACGAATATCTGCTTCTGGCGTGGCAGCCGTTAGTGCTCCCGCGCATAATAATGTGAGAACGATCGACCGCATATATGAGGAGTGTACAATTGCAGCCGTAAATGTGCGAGCGCATACCGTACGCGGCTACCCAGGCCAGCATCCCCTATCAAGGTTTGGCGCCTCTCCCCGTGAGCGTGCTGCTGGACAACGTGCGAAGCCTTTACAACGTAGGCGGATTTTTCCGGACCATGGATGCGGCTGGCTGTGAGCGTCTCTATCTTTGCGGAATCACGGGCCGTCCTCCCGCGCGCGCCATCACCAAGACCGCACTGGGATCGGAAGAGACTGTTCCGTGGGTCTACGCAGCGGATGCGATGCTACCCATCGAGGAGCTTAGCGCCAGGAACTACGAGATCGCTGCGATTGAGACCAGTGTCCATGCCGTCGACTTGTTCGACTGGCAGCCGCGCTTCCCGGTGTGCCTTCTGTTCGGGCATGAAGTGGACGGATTGAGGCCCGCATTGGTGGACCGCTGCGATACTCACGTACGCATCCCCATGCTGGGATGAAAACACTCCCTCAATGTCGCGACAGCCGGTGGCGTCGTGATCTATGAACTGTTGCGGAAGTACCGGCGCATGCGGGAGTCAGGGAATCGCTTCGCGTCATCTAGCCAGAGTGTGTAACCGTCTGGCCAGAGACTGTAACCGTAACAAGTGAAACCATGCGCACTCCGCATGCTCTAACGGGTGAAAGGGGATAAGTCAACATGGCGACAGAGAATTTCGAGATCGGCCGGGGAGCAGCGTCCTCCCAGGGTAGTGCTGGCGGCACCGCCACCGGAGCGGAGAGTTTGGGCAACACCGTGAACCAGGCGGTCGATTCCGCAAAGCAGACCGCCAGCCAATTAGGCGATCAGGTGCGTCAACAGGTAGCCAGCCGTGCCGATGAACAACGCGAGTCGGCCGCAACTGGTTTGACAAGTCTGGCTGACGCTGTGCGGCGTATGGGCGAGGGGCTTAAGAACCAGGACCAGACGCCCGTCGTGCAGTTCGCTTCTCACTATGGTGAATCCTTGGCGGGCCAAGTGGATAAGGCTGCGACGTACCTGCGGAATCGGGATGCGGGTGCGATTATGAGCGACCTCGAAAGCTTGGCACGTCGCCGGCCTGCAGCGTTCCTGAGTGGCGCGTTTCTGCTGGGTCTGCTCGGGAGCCGCTTCCTCAAGAGTTCCCGTCCGGCTCCGGACTTGATGTATGGCATGCCCGATCCGAAGCGTGCTTTGCCTCCGGCCGACTATTCGGTACGCGGCACAGGCTCCTGGCCGACTGCGATTCCGCAGAGTGAAGTAGGCCGCTACTAGACTCGAGTCGCAAAGGTCAAGAATGCCTGACAGCAATCAAGAACATTCGCTGGGCGAACTGTTTTCTGCACTCGCCAATGACACTGGTACCCTGATTCGCCAGGAAGTGGCGCTCGCGAAAGTCGAGCTAACTCAGAAAGCCACGCGCACGGGAAAAGATATAGGCCGGCTAGCGGCGGGGGGGGCAATCGCCTACGCTGCGCTTCTGGCCGTCATGGCAGCGCTGATCGGCCTGTTGTCCCAGGTAATCCCTTGGTGGGCTGCCGCGCTTGTCGTAGGGATAGTTGTTGGCATCGTCGGTGGAGTATTGGTCGCAAATGCACTTTCGGCACTGAAACAGACTGATCTGACACCACGCCAAACTGTAGAGACTCTGAAGGAGGACGCACAATGGGCAAGAGAACAAGTAAAGTAGAGACGGTTCCACCGCTCGACGAGTCGATGGTCGATGACTATCCTGAAACCCCAACGATCGAGACCAGAAGTGCTACGG
>JBBSHP010000955.1:0-2534 GCA_038232555.1 Bryobacterales bacterium | reverse complement strand
CACTCGGTAACGCGAGCAGCTCTGCAGCTTCGTCAGTTCACGCTGTCGCAATTCGCGCATCTAGCGAAGTCTGCCTTCCCAAACAAACGCATTGGCCTGCAGTCGGGTCAATTCCTGCCGCAGACCCGAATTTACATCTGGATCTTCGAAACCGTAATCGTTTTGCCGTCCGATTCCAAGCTGCCTGTAAGCGTAACGTTGTGGCCAGCATGGGTCTGAAGAGCGGCGAGGTTCTGGTTGGCAATGTTATAGACCTCGCCGTTGCTCACGAACACGTATTTCGATCCACCTTTCGCGCACGCAAGAGTGCACTCCCGTGGATCCACTTTCTGATTACCTTGTGCCATGGCCTGATGATTTGCGCCGCACATGGCATCGCTGATTTGGCCCTTCCAGGTCTTGTCAGCTCCAAATGCGCTGAGAGCGAGCGCCAGCGTTGCTACCGTTAATCCACCAAAACGAATCATCACGATTCTCCTTGTAAAGATCACAAGTGTCCAGACACTCTACTGGACGTTCGAAACTCAAAGGCGGTTTGTGAAATGTTCTTCACCTCTGGTCTGACCTAGTCCAGTACGCAGCGAACCAGAATACCACCAGAGGTATGGTCATCAGTTGCAAAACCGGCCATAGCCCGACCTCCACCACCGGGATGCGCGGCATGGCGCGGGCGTATTGCCACAGCGAGGCGAAAAGCGCGACACGCTCCATGATGACTGCAGCCACAAAACCGACTCCCATGACAGCCCCCAAACGAAGCGGGGCCATCCGGGAGATCCAGCCCTGATCTCCGCTGATGATACGCCCCGCCCAATACAGCAGGAGCACGTACGCACCATCCACGAACGCTGCGGCCGAACAGATCGCAAGTGACCGGAAAGAGATTCGGGACATGCCGGCATATGCCCACATCTGAGCCGTTTCCCAGACGAGATTTAAGGCGAACGCCACTACAGACAGACGTAGTCCTTCCATTCACTTTCGAATCATTCTGGCAATTAGAATTACTATTAAAACGAGAACGGCGACGCCGCTCAGCATTCCGATAATTCACATCGGGCACATGGGCATATTTAAATCTCTCTTTCCGCCATCGACGTCAGCTTGGACTCGGCACCCGGCGACGGATGCCAAGGAGAATCAGAACGGGAACCGTGATACTGAGAACGGCGAGCGCTGTCCATTGTGCATTTTTCAATCCAAAGGCGACTGGCTCGACACTTGCTCGAACAAAGAACAGAAAAAAACGCATCAGACAGAAGAGCGTTAGGTAAACAGTAAACAGGCATCCGTCGCGAAGCTTCCCGCGCAACTTGAAAAGGATTCCAGCGATTACCAGATCGCCGATCAGCTCATAGAACTGATCGGGGTGCCGCGGTACTCCGTCATTAGGAGCGTAGCTATTCATGTTTGTGTAAACGATGCCCCATGGCAGCGTGGTTGGGGTGCCGTAGTCCATCCCGTCCAGCCCGCAACTGATCCGGCCGATTGCCGAACCCACCGGAATCGCCGGTGCGAACAAATCCGCGATCCGCGAAAAGTTGAGGCCTTGCCGCCTGAGATACAGGAATGCTGCCAGCATCGCGCCAAACAGTCCGCCGAAATAGGCCAGGCCACCTTCCCAAATCGCCAGCACCTTCCAGGGATGCCGTAGATAATCGAGGAGATCGTTCTGCAGCACGAAGTAGATCCGGGCGCCAACGATTGTCCCAATCATGACCCAGAGAAGAAGGCCTTCAACCGTCTCGCGCCGTATCGTGTAGTACTGCGCCCAGCGCAACGTTAGCCAGCCGCCGACGAGAAATCCGAGCACGAATGTGATGCCATACCAGTTAATCGGCACTGGTCCCAAATGCGGGACTGGATTCCAATTGAGGTGGATCATAGCTTACGGGCCGTGAATAAGCCATATCCGATCGCGCCGGCGGCATAAGCCTGGCGAACCGATTCGCAGGTTTCCAAAAACGAACGCGTGCCGGGGCTGAGCAGCAGAAGAGCTTTGATAAGCCGGCGATTGCTCATAGTTGACCAGCGAACCCAAGTCTCTTCAACTCGCTTCGTTAGGTCCTCAGTATAAATCTCGTCAAAGCCGCTTGCGTATAGCCACCGCATAACATCTGTGAACGTTGCGAGGGAGGGACACCGCATTCCTTCGCAGATGCGTTCGATGAGGTGCTGATCTTCGCCGGAGAGCGGCCGATCCGGAATAAGCCAGGACGTTAATGCGAGCGTACCCCCTCGTTTCAGAACGCGGGCGCAATTCGCAATAAAGTGTGGCCTGTCGAATAAATGCTCGGTACATTCGATGATCCAGACTGCATCGAAGCTCTCGGGTGCCAATCTGAGACGGTCCGCATCCATGACCTGAAACTGCACAGCCGACTGAAGACGGCGAGTTCGGCTTCGTTTCGTTGCAAGCTTGGCCTGCACAGGGCTATTGGTGATTCCCAGGACCGAGCAGCCCAGGTTTTCCGCAAGCCAGAACGCTGAGCCGCCCAGCCCGCAACCGACATCGAGTACCACAGAATTCGGCT
>JBBSHP010000954.1:0-2535 GCA_038232555.1 Bryobacterales bacterium | reverse complement strand
GTGTTGTAGAGCTTGGAAATCGGACAGCCGGCTTTGGCCGCCTGCGTTGCTTTCTCGAACGCGTCCTGGGTTGCGCCGGGTATGCGCGCCTTCAATTCGAGATGACTCTCGATGATCGCAAAGCCGCCGTCTTTTTTATCCAGAGTGACAATACACTTGGTGTCCAGACTGTCGGCTTTCAGACCGGCCTCCGCAAGTTGCATCGAGAGGGCCATGGTGAAACAACCGGCATGCGCCGCGGCCACCAGTTCCTCCGGGTTGGTCCCTTTGCCCTGCTCAAACCGGCTGTGGAATGAGTAAGGAGTCTCCGCCAGCGTCTTGCTCTCCGTGGTGATCGAGCCGGCGCCGCTCTTCAAATCTCCCTGCCAGTGTGCGTGTGCGTGTCGTTTCATTTTTTATTCCCTGCGTTCATACTACCGCGATCACAGATCTCTAAGGGTCTTCTAGAATGGTACGGATGTCCAAACACCCCACCTCTCGACGGTTAGAAGAAGAGCTCCGGTGGGACGCCGCAGCCCGCCAAATGCCTGATCTTTCCTTTGTGGCACACGAAAACCCCGAATGGTCGCTCCCTAAGCCACTGATAAGCACAAGCCTTGTCGGCCGGGATGCTAAGCTTTGCTAACCGTTTTTCAGAAATTGCTTCTTTTTGTCGTTAATGTTAGTCACAATACGGTAGCAACGGTTAGCATTGGGGCGCTTCAGTAGCCGGTCTTCCGGTCCTTCCGCGGCCGAGATAAGAGCCCACGTTGAAGTCGTCGAAACGGAGCCCCTGGAGTTTCGATGGGAGGCGCTACACCGATACCGATAAGCATCCTGCCCGACGTTTCGCGTTTGGGCACGCTTACCGGAATCACCCGAAAACCTAAATCGCGATTAGCAAAACCCGACGGTCCCAGGATCATCAGCCAGGAGAAAACGCAGCGGCTGTCGGGGCAGCATCTCGCCATAAGCGGCCGTGATCTGGTGAGGCCCCGGGTCTACGGCCGTATTGTGATTGCGAGCAGGATCCTTACCGCTACCCTACCTAGACGGATGAACTTCGGTAGCCGACACCTGCGCCGATTCTGCCAGCAGGCCGTCGATCTGGGCCTTAAAGGCGGCAAACGGCTGCGCGCCCACCAGTGATCCCACTACCCGTACTTTTGAGCTGTTGGGATCGGTGCGCGCAAGCATGAATGAAGGTGTACCGACGACGCCCGCCTTCTGCGCCTCTGCAATATTGCTGCGGATGCTCGCGGCAAACTTGCCGCTGCCCAGACACTCGCTGAACTTAACAACGTCCAACCCCAAGGCCTCAGCGTGCGAGCTCCAGGGCTCCAGGGCCTCCTGTTTCAAGAACAGGCGATCGTGCATCTCCCAGTATTTTCCCTGCTCGCCCCCGCACCGTGCCGCTTCGGCGGCCTTAAAGGCGAATCCGTGGATTTGCTCGAGCGGCATGTCTAGCGACACCACCCTCATCTTGCCGGGTTTGATGTACTCGGCCTCCAGCAGCGGGTACGTTTTACGGAGGTACTGGGCACAGAACCCGCACTGGTAGTCGGAGAACTCGACCAGCGTCAACTTAGCAGTGCGCTCCCCGCGAAGACGGCCGTCGCTGACGTCGATCACCGCCCCCACCACCGGCGAAGGCGGCCCGGCCGCCCCTGCCGGCATTGCCAGCATGCCTTTGATCTCTCGCAGCTGCTGTTCAATCCCCTGCACCGCCTGCTGCAGAGCTCCGATCTCTTTTTTCAAATCGTCTGTGGTAGCCTGCTGTGCGAGACCCGGCCAAGCCAGGAAGGCACCGAGTGAAATGGCTAGCCATCGCGAGGTAGAGAACGTCGGCAACATTAGCATGTCAGCAGCCTAAGACCGCACGAATGCGAGCCGCGTCGGTGAGAAGCGAACTTGCTTGCGCGTTGGTCAGCTTCTTTCCGCTTTGCGCTTTCACTTCGCTCACAAAGGCGTTGAGTATGCTACATGCTTCCGCTGTGTTTCCTGTCAGAACGGCGTTCTGAGCATCCTGTACATTACTCTCCAAGCTCTTTCCTGGATCCTGGCCGGTCACGGCAATCAAGAGGTCCTGCAGTTGTTCCGCAACGCCCTTGACGTGGACGGTGAAACTGCATGTTGAAAGATTACCCGTCGGTAAGGCGATATCCCGCGCCAGACTATTTACCGTCGTGGTGCCGATGGCGAACTTGCTGCCGGACGCCGGGACAGAGACGAGACTCGTAACGGAGCAGTTGTCCGTTGCTGTCACTGAAAACGGAACCGTAACCCCATTCGGGCCCGAGGCGTTGAGGACGATGGGAGCCGGGCACTGGATCACCGGCGCAATGGTGTCATGCACGTGAACCGCCTGGGTTCGAGTCTTGCTGTTGTTCGCTGAGTCCGTGAACGTCCACACAATGCTAGCAGCCCGTGGTAATAGTAAGATCACCCGTTCAAAACATGTGACGTTGGAAATGTTCTGAGCGTCTATATGACATGGCGATGGGAACCCGGCGGAAACGGGAGCGGCAGCAGGACCTGTGGATCGCGACCAGCGAT
>JBBSHP010000953.1:0-2538 GCA_038232555.1 Bryobacterales bacterium | reverse complement strand
CTTTCTGGTGGACACGGCGTTGGGAATCCCGGGCGTGTACGGAGCGCGCATCACTGGCGGAGGCTTTGGGGGATGTACCGTAAACCTGCTCCGGCCAGAAGCGGTGGCCCGGTTCGAACAGACCATCGCAGCTGCTTACCAGGACCTCTTCGCCAAGCAACCCAAGCTGTACAAGGTGCACGCGGCCGAGGGCGCTCGAAAAATTTCTTGAGAGAAGTTCTACGCAGCGGATACTAGAGAAGCAGACGCAAATTACGTTCTCCTCCAAGACGTAAAATTGAGTGGGCAGATAGCGGATACCTACCTGCCCACCTTCCCGCTCCTCTCCCTTTCATCACTGCCTCCGTGAGACCTGCTCCATAGCTTGGGGTCGCCTCACGAAACGGAATATAAAGCACGCTAAGCCGTCAGCCGCGCTACCTTCCTGTCGGAGCCACATGACGCTCTGAAAGGAAATGGCATCCGAGAAGCAGGCGGGCGAAGGTGAGGGCGGCGACTGCCACCGGCTTGCACTGCCGTGTGCTTTGATCGCGGAACGTTGAACTGTTTTGCGCCATTGCGCGACCGGAGCAATGAAGCCAACGATGCGCAGCCGCGCCGATCCATGCGCCTGCAAGACCGTACGAGGACCGCATGGGGCATCGGCGCAACGCGTACATGCCCGAATATTCCTAAGCAGTTGCGGCAAGTCTTGCTCATTTTCCACGAGGTAGCACAGCGCGAACGACTACAGTAATGTAGCTTGTTCAGGCGGATAGGTAATTTGCGTTCCTTCCACCTGCGCGAACGGCGTGAGCTTGTGCGTGCGGTAATTGCTCTCCGATAAAATCTCTATCACGGACACGCCGTGCACATTGAGCGCATCGGCCACCAGAGAACGGTGGCAACGCCATGGCACTGCTTCGGCGCACATAATCGCAACGCGTTTTTGGCGGCTCATCTGAATGAGGGTTTCAAGCCCGTCCCGAAACTCCGCTGTTTGCATATAATCGGCGTACCCGCGAAAGCTTACATTGCGCCAGCCGGTGTTGGGGGAATCTTTACGGGCGTGCCGCAAACCGCCCAACGCTTGCAGAGGCACATATTCGAGGTGCTCCGCCATGAGCATACCGGCCAACGCAGTGTCGTTGAATTGCGGGTTGTGACGCGAACGGGGCACAGTGCGGATGTCCACCAGGCGGTCGATGCCATAGGTTTGCAGCAAGGCGATAAATCTCTCAATGGGCAATGTCGAATGACCCAGGGTGAAAATAGCGCCTTCCGGCCAATGCGCTGCTTGTGGGGGAAGATGTTCGCTCATGGCGACGGGCTTCAGCGCGCTACCTGGACACGCTCAAGTTTGTGGCGACATCTTTTCGGCCGGACGCCGGTCGCCAGCAGTCATCGTGAGAAGGGGAAATTCAGGCCGCTGCCACCGTTTCCACAAGCTTAGCGTGCTTTATATTCCGTTTCGCTAGGCGACCTCAGCTTGTGCTCATCAGAACGGCTTATTATCGAGTGAGGAGATCTCAAGATGAGAATGAATCGCCGCAACTTCCTTCAATCGACAACGGCCGCGTCCGCCCTGGCCCTGGGTGAAGCCGCGTTAGCCCAAGACACACCCAAGCGGGCCGCCAACGATCGCATTCAGATTGGCTGCATTGGATTCGGCATTATGGGCCAAGGCGATGTCCGAACCGAAGTCGGGCTGCCCGGTGTCGAACTGGTGGGCGTCGCGGATGTGTACGATGGCCGGCTGACGTTGGCGCGCGAGCGTTACGGAGACCAGGTTTTCACGACGCGCGACTATCGTGAGCTGCTGGCGCGTCCGGGCCTGGATGCGGTGATCGTGGCGACTCCGGACCACTGGCATGCGCGCATTGCCAGCGATGCGCTCAAGGCAGGCAAAGACGTGTATTGTCAAAAGCCGATGGTGAAGAAGATTGAAGATGGACACACGGTGATTGCCGCCCAGAAGAACTCACGGCAGATTCTGCAGGTTGGCAGCCAGCGCGTGAGTTCTGTGTTGTATGCCAAGGCCAAACAACTGATCCGCAGTGGCTCGATCGGCGAAGTGCATTTAATCGAGGCGTTCTGGGACCGCAACTCGGCTCTGGGCGCCTGGCAATACTCCATCCCTCCGGACGCCTCGCCACAGACGGTGGATTGGGACCGCTTTCTGGGTACGGCACCCAAAAGACCCTTTGAGCCGATCCGGCTGTTCCGGTGGCGCAATTATCGCGACTACGGGACCGGCATTGCAGGCGACCTGTTTGTCCATCAATTCACCGGCATTCACTTCGTGATGGACGCTCTGGGCCCGCAGCGCGTGGCAGCCAGCGGCGGATTGTATTTCTGGAAAGACGGACGCGATGTCCCGGATCTGATGATGGGCATGTTCGATTACCCGGCGGCCAGTTCCCATCCACCCTTCCAAATCAATCTGCGTGTGAATTTTGAAGCGGGCGGAACCGGGGGCGCGGATGGACAGGGCTTTCGGTTCGTAGGTACGGAAGGCATTCTCAACTTATCGGTAGGCAACGCGGTCACCGTCTCGCG
>JBBSHP010000952.1:0-2539 GCA_038232555.1 Bryobacterales bacterium | reverse complement strand
TCTTCGGCGACAGCGCGGGCGCCATGCTGGTTGAGCCCACGGAAGACGGCGAAACCGGCTTTGTCGATTTTTTGAACGTGATCGATGGATCCGGCGGCGATTGCCTCAAGCAGCCCGCGGGCGGGAGTCGCATGCCCGCGACGCTCGAGACCGTGCAGCAGCGTCAGCACTTCGTCAAACAGGATGGCCAACAGGTGTTCCGCTATGCAGTCAAGACCATGTACGACCTCTGCCGGGAGCTTCTCGATCGGAATCACCTGAGCGCCAAAGACATCGCGCTGTTGATTCCTCATCAGGCCAATCGCCGGATTATCTGTGCTGCGTCCGAGCGCCTCGGCCTGACCTCCGAACAGGTCATGATCAACATCGATCGCTTCGGCAATACCACCGCCGCGACGCTTCCGTTAGCCACCCGCGACGCCGTCGAAGCTGGCCGGCTCAAAAAGGGAGATCTGGTGCTGTTCGCAACCGTCGGGGCCGGCTACACGGCGGGCGCGAATCTTTGGCGCTGGAACATGTAAGTTTGCGCGCTACACTAGTACATATGCAATCTTCAACTGCGACCCCCGTCAACACCTCCCTGAACAGTATGGAGCAGTGGGATGAGTTCGTCAGCGATCGCTACGATCCAAATCGCAAATCAGACGACTTCCGAAAGTTTGACGACTCCGCTCCGGCCGGTGTCCGCGAATTTTATCGCCTCAATCACACCCAGCAGACCCGCGCTTTCGTCCAGGACAAGAAGCGCCAGTACGCTGGACGGCAGCGTAGCCAAATGGGAATCTGGGAAGCTCTCGATTACCTCAATACCCTGGTAGACGACAGCGATCCCGATACGGATTTATCGCAGATTGAGCACAATCTCCAAACCTCCGAAGCAATTCGCAAGGATGGCCATCCGCGCTGGATGGTGCTTACCGGGCTGATCCATGATCTGGGCAAGGTGCTGTGCCTGTACGGTGAGCCGCAGTGGGCCGTCGTGGGAGATACTTTCCCGGTCGGCTGCGCGTATTCTGACAAAATTGTCTTTCCAGAGTTTTTCAAGGGCAATCCGGATTCAAAAGTCCCGGAGTATCAGACCAGGTTGGGCGTGTACACCGAACGGTGCGGACTGGACAACGTCGATCTGTCCTGGGGTCATGACGAATACCTATATCACGTCGTGAAGGATTACATGCCTGAAGAGGCGCTGTACATGATCCGCTACCACTCGTTTTATCCAGGTCACCGCGAAGGCGCTTACGATCACCTGATGAACGATAAGGATCGCAGGATGTTCGACTGGGTCCGCAAGTTCAACCCTTATGATCTCTATTCGAAGAGCGCCGAGCGTCCCAAATTGGCCGACGTGAAGCCGTATTACGAAGAACTCGTAGCAGAATATTTTCCGGCCAAAATCGCCTGGTAGGCTCCCGACCACCTCGGGAGCCTACAGCGCTTCCTGCAGCGCGTTCAAGAACAACCCCACGCAACTCTCCGTCGACAGCGGCCCCATCAACCCGATCCTCAGAATTTTCCCGGCCAGCGGCCCGAACCCTCCCGCAATCTCGATCCCGTGCCGATCCAGCAGTTGCTTCCTCACCTTGACATCGTCCACGCCCGCCGGCAACCGTGGAGTATTCAGCGTCGGAATTCGCTTTCCCTCCGCTACCAGCATCGCTAACCCGAGCCGTTCGAGACCGCTCACCAGCACCTGATGATTCTGTACATGCCGCGCAAAGCGTGCCGTCCAGCCTTCTTCTTCGATCACACGCAATCCTTCGCACAGCGCGTAAAATAACGTGCTTGACGCGGTGTGATGATACTTGCGGCCATCGTAAAACTCCGCGAGCAGTTTCAAGTCCAGGTACCATTCCCGCACGGCGGTCTTGCGCGCCTTCAGCCGCTCTAACGCGCGCGGCGAAGCCGTAAACGGCGACAGTCCCGGCGGACAGCTCAACCCCTTTTGCGTGCAACTGTAGGCTACGTCAATGCCATGCTCATCCACATTCACGGGTACGCCGCCCAGTGAAGTCACGGTGTCGGCGATCAACAGCGCATCCACTTCGCGAGCGGCCTTGCAGATTGCGGCGGGGTCTTGCAGCGCTCCCGTGGACGTCTCGGCATGCACGAACGCCACCGTCTGCGGCCGCTCCCGGCGTAGAAATTCGGCAGCTTCGTCATGGCTGAACGTTTCTCCCCACGGTTTTTCCAAACGCACGACATTCGCTTCCTGGCGCTTGCCCATCTCGGTCAGGCGGTCGCAGAAGAAGCCGTTCGCAAAAACGGCGAACTTAGACCCGGGCTCCACAAAATTGCCCACCGCAGTCTCCATCCCGGCTGAGCCCGTTCCGGAGATCGCTACCGTAAACTCGTTCTTGGTTCCGAATGCCACGCGTAGCAGACGCCGCACTTCGCCCAGCACTTCGAAAAAGTAGGGGTCCAGGTGCCCCACCACGGGTTGCGCCAGAGCCTGATAGACACGCGGCTCCACCATGGTTGGGCCGGGACCAAACAGCAATCGCTTGGGCGGCTGAATCGTCGTTTGTGCTGCAAATGG
>JBBSHP010000951.1:0-2542 GCA_038232555.1 Bryobacterales bacterium | reverse complement strand
TGGAACCAAGCTTGTATTCGGGCTTGACAACAGCTCCAGTGATTAGTCGGTCTTGACTGTCGCCTACCTCGACTCTTCTAAATCGTAACGGATCTCGCATGCCCTGTTCCTTCCTGACGTGACCGAACCCATCGGTCCCCAGCTTGTAAGTGACCTTGAAGCCGAGGTGTTCCAGATTTGTTCCTAAGATAGTCCTCACAAACAGCGGGATCTTTGCTGCGAGGTGAGTGGTTACCAGCACGGGCTGGTACTCCTGCTTGTCAATCAGCGCTTGACCGACCCACGGCCATCGTCTTGGTCCTTCTTTGAAGCAAAGGTAATTCGATACACGGGGTGCCGCGATAGTCCTCCTCACCTTGCAGGCGAAAGTCATACTTCCGCTGCTCTTTCGCAATCAGCGGGAAGAGGTCGCGAGCGATTCCGTCCTTGGATTTGCGATCCGCAGTCAGTTCGTCGGCCAACTCGTGCGCCACCTCGCCATCCACGTCGATCCCTTTGTATTGGAAGCCGGGCTTATCGTAGTCGACGGTCTTGCCGTGGTCCGCGTATTTTCCCCGGAATTATGTCCGCGTCTTCTGAATTCCCTGGGCAGTGGGCGTAACCGTAAACTCGCTATACTCTTCGCGCGTGAGCTTGCCGTTGTATCGCTGCATCCGGACCAGCACGTTCTGGGGATACACGAAAGCGGTCCGCATCTGTTCGGCCCGGTCCTGATGTTCGGCAACCCGCGCCATGACGGACTCTGCCGTGTCAGCCTGGATGGTGGTGGGTTGCGGTCCGCCAAATACAAAGAACAGTGCCGCCAGTATCACTTGTATTTGCCCTCAGGACGCCCGTGCATGGAGCGTGGAATTCCGAAGTTCCCGCCGAGTTTGCGGAGACCGTCCATATCGATGGCGCCATCGATGTTGACCACCGTCAATTGTTTTGGCTCCGCAGAGATTACGGTCAGCCCTATGATGTGGTCTGCGTCGGTGTGTAAATAAATATCGGAATCGCCAGAGGTTTTGCTGCGGACTTCCACAATCTTTTTCCAGGCGGGATTGCGCAGTTGGGCTCGAATTACCTCGATATCCGAATCCAGGTATTCGCCGGTGGATTTGAACTCGAAGCTCCGGACGACGATCGATGTTAACCCGTTTACCAGCCGCTTGATCTCGGTTTGATCGGCGTCGCCGTCTGAGAGGAACCGGCTGGCCAGACGGAGCAGCGATCCGTCCAGGGTCACGTTGACAGTCTCGTGGGCTTTCGCCGCGAGGCGATCCAGGTGATCTAACTTGAGGCCCTGGCTGAACGCCGCGGGCGGGACGATCAAAAAACATATGAGTAAGAATATGCGTTTCATCAATTGATGCTCTCTACTTTTTGTTGGATGTGGTGCAGCTTAGTGCTGGTGATCAGCAAGGCCTGTAGTAACTGGGCACGGGCTGCCTGGCCTCTCTCACGATGGCGCCGGTCTTCGAGTTGCTTTACTCCGAACACCCCGGCTAGCAATGAAGCCGCGAAGCAGCCAGCTGCCCATGGCTTCCAGAAACTTCGCTTCTTTTCGGCCCCTCTGTTCACCAGTGACGTAGCGGCTATTACCCGCCCGGCAAATCCAGAGGAAGGCTCATTTCGGGCAAGCGCATTCCGCAACTGATCTTCAAAACTCATGCAATTTTCTCTATACCGGTGTTCATCGTCAACTTGCGACGCAAGACGGCGAGCGAGCGCTGCAAATGGCTCTTGACGGTCCCTAATGGCATCTCAAGGAGTTCGGCTATCTCGGATGGCTCCAGATCCTCCTGGAAACGCAAAATCACGATCATGCGCGGTGCCTCCTGAAGGCTGCCCACCAGCTGCTCGATGTAGTGTTTGAGCATCGGGTCGAGAGCCGGCATCCATGTGAAAGGCTCCGGGGTCTGATCCAGGGACAGGTTGGAGCGAAACTTCCGGCGGCGCGCCTGGTCGATGCATCTGCGGCTGGCGACCTTCCGCAGCCAGAAGCGCAGATGGGCATCCGAACGCAATTCTTTCCAGTGAAGATGAAGTTCCAGGAAGACATCCTGCGCCAACTCTTCCGCTAGAGCTTGATCCCTCAAAAAGTGATAAGCGAGGCTGAACACCATGGCTTGGTGCTGCCTGATTACGGTCTCGAAATCAAGATCGGCTGGGACACTCGCCGCTTCCTGAATTGCCGATTCTTGAACCACGTTGCCGACTGCATGCCCCCTTTCATTAAGAGAGTACGTACGAAAACGCCCGGCGAACGCAACAATCTTTGGAGCGCGATTACGGAGATGTCCCTGGCAAGTCGCTGGGTCAACCGAACCGTCGTGTTCTTGCCTTCGATTCGGAGCAGCAAAGACGCATTTCGGGCGCCCAGCGCTACGTTAGGTTCACGCCCGGCAACACGCCTAATCTCTCGATGTCCGAAGTAGCGGAGGGTTCGCGGTCTGAACTCTCGGGTACCAGATCGCTGATTACCGCTCTTGGCTCTGCTACTCCTGACGGTCCGCGCCCGGTACTTCCCAATGTCACTGATGGGGCGGCGACAGCGGCT
>JBBSHP010000950.1:0-2545 GCA_038232555.1 Bryobacterales bacterium | reverse complement strand
GTCAGCAATTGCTGTTTGCCTTTCCGGAATTTTCGCAGGTGACGATTACGGATGTTCCGATCGGCCGTCAACGATACGATGCTCTGGAAGCAAAAGCTACACACCGTTTCCGCGCAGGTTACTCGGCCCAAATCGCCTATACCTACTCAAAGACACTTGAGGCCGTATCTGTGCTCAACCAGCAGGACATCGATCTGACAAACCTTACGAACACGCGGCTAGAAAAGCGCCTGGGGCAGTGGGACGTTCCCCATCACATCGCAGCGGTGGTCAGCGCTGAACTGCCCTTCGGCCGGGGCAAACGTTTTGGATCCGGATGGCACCCGGTTGTGAATGGGTTTCTGGGCAACTGGAATGTGAACGTGCAATACGTGCACCAGCTAGGATTCCCATTCGCTTTCCCGAATGCTGCCCCGCTCAGCGCGCAAAGCGCCCGCCTGGACGCCGATGGACGCGACGCGTTGGCGAAGACTAAAGGCCGCGATCAATTTGATGTGTCGTACGATAAGTGGTTCAACACCGCGCTGTTTCCAACCAAGGCGCAGGCTCCGTTCACGCTTCGCGACTTCCCCACGCGGTTCCCGGATGTCCGCACTCCCCTCCTGACCGTCGCTGAAATATCGGTGTACAAGGAGTTCGCAATCAAGGAACGAGTCCGGCTGCAGTTCCGGACGGATTTTCAGAATGCGTTCAACTATCCCTTCTTCAGCGCTCTTCAATCGGCTGACGTAACCAATTCGCGCTTCGGTCAACTACAAGCGGACGAGAAGAACGAGCAGCGTATTATCGTGGGCGTGATCAAGGTGATTTTCTAAAGTAAAGCGGGTCGCCTATTCATACTCCAGCGCCTCAACCAGCGAGCCCCTGACCGCCGATTCAGCCGGCCCCAAAGCGGCCAGAAACGCCGCGGTCAGCATGGTCGGCAATAGGTAAGCCGCCATAGTAAACGGATATTCGTAGTCCAAACGAAGCCCGGCTAAATCGCGACGCGACACTTCCAAGCTGTAATAAAGCTGCACCGCTCCGAGCGCGAATCCAAGAATCATGCCAATGGTTGCGATCGACAGAGCCTCCATCCAGACAGTGCGCCGGATCTGATTCCGTAGCCCGCCGACGGCCTGCAGTACGCCCAATTCACGCCGCCGGTCTGTGATGGAGACGGTCAGCGTGTTGATAATTCCGAGAATCGCGACGATCACCGCGACCGCGATCTGTACGTACGTGATGCCGAACCACTGATCGGTGAGACGCAAAATGTATCGCCGCAGATCTCGATTGGTGAGAACAAAGAGCCTGCGCTGACCGCCAAATCTCTCCAGGATCCGGCGCTTCACTTCGGTCTCCGCCGAACCAGGCCGCAGGTAAATGCGAAACAGGTCCACGCTGCTGTCGCTCCAGTTCTTGTCGAAGACGGTGCGGTCAATCAGAACGCTGCCTTGCTGATCCGAATAATCGGTAACGATGCCCAAAATGGGGAGCCGCACCATTCCCGCAGGACTGGGCAGTTCGACCACATCGCCCAGTTTGAAGCCTTGCAGGAGTGCGAAGTTATCGGATACCAGCGCACCTTTACCTCGCGCCGCAAGCTGAAACATAGTGGCCGGATCGCCCGCCAGGGGCTTCATGTGGATCCGCTTCTCTACCTGGCTGATCGGCACTGCCACGATCATGATGGGGGTTCCTCGAAGGACCACGCGCGCATCGCGCACGGGCTGCACTTCTTCAATGCCGGGAATGGCTCGCAGTTCCTCTCCCATGCTGCCCGGAAAGCGGAACCCGCGCGAGGTTAGCGTTTCGGATGTCGTCACAAACAGATCGGGATTCAAAGCGACGGTCATCCACTTCAGGATGGATCCATAACTCGCGCGAGCCAGTCCACCCAAGCTGACGACCAAGGCGACCGAAAGCATCAATGCGGCAACTGCTCCCGAGGTCCGGCGCGGTGCCTGGAGAAGACTGTCGGCTGCGAGCGTGCCTTCCACCGGACGAATCAGTTTGAGGATGGGCCGCAGTGCGCGCGCTACGAAAGAGGCGAGCGTTGGCGTGAGAAGCAGGACAGCCAGCATCAGCAGAATGTCGGCGGCATAAAGAAAAAACCGGTTCGCGCTTAATCCAAAAAAGAGCAGCGCAACACTGCCCATTACTAGGGCCCAGTAGCGCCGCGCGCGGTTCTCGCGATCCGAGAGCTGCTGGTACGCGCCCTTCTGCAAAGCTTTCACGGGATCGATGCGAGCCGCGTTTCTGGCCGGGATGATGGCTGCGAAAACGCTGGTCAACACTCCCAACACCAGCGCAAAACTCATCAGCTTCGGATCGGTGGTTACCTCTTGGGCATGTTGCGTCAAGCCATAGATCTCGCCCAGCAGACCTCCGATGTAGCCGGTTAAAGCTCTTGCGATCAGGATGCCGAGCAGCAAGCCGGTTCCCGATCCGAAGAATCCTGCCACCACGCTCTCGCTGAGAAACAACGTGCGGATCTGTCCCTGAGTCGCGCCCAGGGCCCGCAGTATTCCGATTTCCGAACGGCGCTGCGCTACCGCAATAG
>JBBSHP010000949.1:0-2546 GCA_038232555.1 Bryobacterales bacterium | reverse complement strand
GTCAGCGACAGCCAGCGAAAAGCCGGTGTCGCTGCGCTGACGGATCACTATGAGGAGCCGCTCGTACATCTCCGGCACAGTCTGGTAATCCGTTTCCATATCTACAACACCAAAGTGGCCGTCAACTGGCCTGCGCGATCCACCGGGAAAGCAAATTGGAGAACCGTAGGCTGCCCCTTCTTCGCTTCACCCGCCAGTTGTAGCGTGATCACGCCGAGCCGCGCCTGCCCGGGAGCTACTTCCGCGATCGCGGGCTCGATGTGCGTGACCTTGACGGGAACCGGTTCGCCCTGGCTCCGCAGACGCGAACTATATTCGATGCCGAGCTGCGAATTCTGGAGGGCCCACAACGAAGTGTCAAAGTGCGGCGCGCTTAACGAGACCACAGTCGGTCTCCCGGTTCGGAAGGTTTTCTCCGACTTGTCTCGATGGTGTACCGCACGAAAACCTCATCCTGCCTGCGGTACACATCGCGAATCTGGATGAGACTCGCCTTCGGAGCAGCCGCGGCGCCGACCAGTCGCACCGGAATGCCGTTGAGCAGCATGTCATTTGGGACCGTGGAAACAGCACTTTCCACCGGTTTCGGGGAGGGTTGCGCTACCACTTGCAACGGGCGGTAGTCAATGGCGAAGTCCATCTGACCGGCGTCATTGATCGCGGGCACCAGTTCATAGTTCAGCCGGGTGGTGCCTGTCCATATAAATAGGTTGGTGGCGGCTCCCTCCTGCAAAGGTTGTATGAACACTTTGTTTTCGCGTCGTTCGATTTTGAAGGTCTGGGGCGATCCGACGGCCACCGTGGTGACCGGCTCGGCTACTTCAATGACGGTCAGATGGTTCATGGCCGTCTGAACTTTGACAACACGATCTCGGGACGGCGTTTCGGTTTCGATCTTCTGCGCCGGTAACGTTAGTGCCAGGGCCAGCGAACTTACGAGAAAATGTTTCATTTCAGATGAGGCTCCTTTGTTCCTTTTCTTCTAAAGTCCGGGGGCACTCGGATGAGTGCTCCCCGGATTACGTCTACTGCTGTGGCTGCATTGGCTGAAAAGGTAACGCCTCCCACGGACGGGCAGGCGCATTTTCCAGAAATGCATGTTTATTGGTCGCGGTGTCAAGTTGCCGGATGCTCGCTGGATCACCATCCACGAACACGGAGAAACTCGAACCATGGATTCGCTCGCAGGTTGCCAAAAACTTGCGCCGGTCCTCGCGGGTGCGCAGAGCTGGTGGCCGGCCAGTGCGAACGCTCGGGCGTTGCGTCAGATTCGTGAAACTCACCACTCCATTCCGGATCTGACCCGATCCTTCCTGAATAGGGAAAGGTTGCACCGAACCTGTGCGCACTCCGTCGAGAATGATATTCCCGTGCTCCGTTACGCGGACCAGGAACGTGCGGCGCTCCTGGATCTGGCCTTCCGGGAGTTTGATCCGTTCGATCCGGTATACATTGCCCGAGGTGTCGAACACGATCTCCCCATCCGGCATTTCCGGGAGATTGAGTTGGATAGGCCGTCCGCCGGTCTCCTCGATCAGCTTATCGAGGACCTCCTGCGGAAAAGCGTGGAACACGATGGCGCCGGTGGCCTTGTCGCTCTTCGATTGAATTGCGATCGAATGCAAGGTCTGGCACCACCCTCTGCGGTTTTCCTTTTTGCCGTTCCCCCATGCCCGCAGAAAACGGTTGAAGTCCCGCATGCGTTCCCGGCAGCGTTCTTCATTTTCGCGAACAGCCGCTTGCGCCCGATAATACTTGCGTTGCGCTTTCCATCGGGCATCCGTTTCTGTCCGTTTGAATTCGACCGCGGCCGTGATTTCGTCCTGGCTCGCCCTGGACGCTTTCAGTTCCTCGAAATGCGCCTGAGCCCGCCGGGCGGATTCCGCAGCTTGATCGTACTCGGCTTTAGCTGTCTTCGCTTCTGCCTCGATCTGCTGCGTACGCTTGCGTTGTTCGCTGATGAAGGCGCCGAAAGCACGGTTCACTTTCTGGCAGTCTTCAAACATCTCGCGAGTAAAGGACTCTCCGCGGATCATCCCGCCAAAATCGCGCAGCGGGAGGGTGTCCTCGAAGAGTACGCCGATCTCCTTGCGGACGTGGTTGTACAGCTGCCCAACGATATCCGTTGCCGGTACTGGAAACTCCACCGGCATGTCGGAAATGCGTCTGGCTTCTTTCGTTGACCGCCACTCCGCGCGGGGAACGCTATTGCGAATTCGCTTCATCACTTCCTGATCGATCTGAACGTTGTGCTTCAGAGCGTCGAGCGCGTTCTGCAGTTGGTCGACGAGCTCGTAAGCATCGTCGGGCCGGTCGAACGCGATGCAATCGCTGATCAGGTTCGTGATTCTGCCGATCTGGTTGCCACGGGCCTCCATGGCAACTTCCGCCAGGTTCCACCAGGGAGACTTGATCTTCTTCTTTTTGTCTTTCTCCTTGCGATGCCGCTCCGCCATTTCGAACCGGCTTTGAACAAACCGGGGAAATTCGGAATTCTGAAGCACCGCAACCAGGTCGAAGTCGTAATCGCCGCCATTCGTTCCGCG
>JBBSHP010000948.1:0-2549 GCA_038232555.1 Bryobacterales bacterium | reverse complement strand
GTCGATCCGGGCTGGTGGGATTCGATCCCGAAGCTCAAGGCTTCCCCCGAAGGGCAACCGGCTTTCGACCTCGTTTTGACTGACGCCACGCAGGGTTATCCTGCGGTCAAGGAAGGTCTTTTTCAGCATATCGATCTGGCCAAGATCCCTAATAAGGCGAACTTCGCCGCCTCCGCACTGGATAATTGGGTAGTTAAGGAAAACTACGGCGTTACTTTCCCGGACTCGGTTATGACCCTCGGCTACAACAAGACCATGGTTTCGACGCCTCCGACAAACTGGGGTGACCTGCTGCGTGATGAGTTCAACGGAAAACTGGGGATGTACAACTCGTTTTACATGTCCCTCTACACGTTCGCCTGTATGAAGGTGGCGCAGGAAGGGAAGGCTGGAACCGCAGCGAAGGAAGTAGCCGATAACCTGCAAGGAGTGATCGATTTCGCCAAGGCTAATCGCGATCGAGTCAAATTGTGGTGGCCAACCTCCACCGACATGGCGTTGAACCTAACCCAAAAGAACTGCGCCCTCGGGAACATGCACGGGACGGACATGATCCCGGCGCTCAAGAACAGTGCCGATCTCGGTGCCGTGGTTCCGAAAGATGACCGGGCCTTTGTACTCCTGATGTGGGTGGTAGCGGCAGGGACGAAGGTAAAAGACCTGGCGGAGGAAGCGATCAACATGCTCCTGAGCGATGAAGTCCAGGCAGGCTTCGCCGCCGCGGGAGGCGCCACCGCGATTCCTGCGGTAGCGGCAAAGATGGCCGCGCACGACAAGATCTGGGGCGAAATCTATCCGAGCACGGTAGAAGGCCTGGCTGGCGTTCAGTATTACCCCTACGAAACCTATACGCAGCACTGGGACGAAATCGTGCAGGTATGGGATCGTGAGATCCTGCGCAAGACCACCTGATGGGCTCAGTCCGGTTGGACAAGCTGCGGTATTCATTCGCCAGCGGCACGCGCGCGGTAGACGATGTTTCATTCGAGCTGCCAACGGGTGAATTGTTCTGCCTGCTGGGCCCTTCTGGCTGCGGAAAATCAACGCTTCTCCGCCTCATCGGAGGATATCTCCTTCCCGATTCCGGTCGGGTGCGGATCGGAGATCATGACGTTACATCCGAGCCTCCGGAGCGGCGTAACACCGGGATGGTCTTCCAAAATTACGCGCTCTTTCCGCACCTGAGCGCGCTCGACAACGTCGCCTTCGGGCTGCGGGTGAAAGGGATGCCAAAGGGCGAGCGCACCGCGAAAGCCAACGACACGCTCGACTGGGTGGGCCTGAGTCGAGAGGAGCGCACGCGCCGGCCCGCGGAACTGTCGGGCGGCCAACAACAGCGCGTCGCCCTGGCCCGCGCGCTCGCCTTCGGACCGAGCCTGCTCATGCTCGATGAACCCTTCGCTAATCTCGATCGACTGCTGCGCGAGCGTTTGCGCGAGGAACTGAAGCAAATTCAACGCCGCGCCGGTACCACAACAATCTTCGTCACACACGATCGGGAGGAAGCTTTCGCTCTCGGCGATCGGATCGCGGTGATGCACCAGGGTAAACTGTTGCAAATCGGCTCGCCTGAGGAGGTCTACCGGATGCCGGCCGGAAATACCGTGGCGGAATTCCTTGGACATCGAAATCTGTTCTGCATCACTCGCATGACAGAAAAGCTGATGGAGGCGGGCGGTCTCTCACTCGCAGGGCCACATCAGCCCGCGAAGATTGGCGATCATCTCTTATTGCGCCCAGAAAACCTCACGGTCCGAAGCGAGGCAAATAACGGCGCGCTTCCCGGAACCATCCGGCAAAGTCGTTTCGCGGGAAACTATCAGGTGCTTACGGTTGAAGTGGGGGATAGTGCGACGCTGGAGGTCCAGCAGAGTCAGGCCAAAACGAACGCACGGATCGGCGAGAAGGTCTGGATCGATGTGCCCGCGGCAGCTATCTCCGTGATTCCCGCCGAAGGAGCTCGATGAAGATCCGAGCCGGCATGACTCCATGGCTGTGGGCAGCTCCGACGCTCTTGTTGCTGCTCTCCCTCCTGCTGTGGCCGGCCGGACAGCTGTTACGTCTGAGTTTCTGTCAGGGTGGCGGCGGGCAGAGCGGCTTCGGAATTGGAGGGAGCTTCTATAAGCCCGGCACCTGGACATTCGACGTTTACGCACGGATGGCGAGTGACCGTTACTTCTGGGAGATTCTCCGTTTCACGGTCTGGCTCGGGCTGGTCGTGACTGCGCTCTGTGTCTTGCTGGCGTATCCGACCGCTCACTTCATCTGGCACCTTACGAAGCGCTGGAAGAAGCTCGCGCTAGGAGCTGTTGTGGTAACGAAGCTCTCCAGTCTCTTGGTTACAATTTATGGGCTGAAGTTGATTCTGGGTGATTACGGTCCCGTGAATGAATTTCTTACCTGGATTCGCCTTGTGCATCGGCCGCTGGCCTTGCAAAGCAGCGCCGCTGGCGTCGTCATAGGAGAAACGCTTCTCGTCATTCCTTACACCATCCTGCTGATCTGGGCGGGATTGGAACGCGTGGACCGCAGTCTGGTCGCCGCTGCCC
>JBBSHP010000947.1:0-2556 GCA_038232555.1 Bryobacterales bacterium | reverse complement strand
GCGATCGGGTGTTCCTGGTTACGGACAACGCCCATTTGCTGGCTTTGCATCGCTTGACGGGCGGATTGATCTGGGACGTGGAAATGGCGGATTCGCGGCAGCACTACGGAGCTACTTCCGCGCCCCTGATCGCAGGCGACCTGGTAATCTCCGGCGTGTCCGGGGGTGACGAGGGCGTTCGAGGAAAGCTCTTTGCCTTTCGCGCCGGCACGGGAGAGCGGGTGTGGACTTTCAAAACAATCCCGGACCGCGGCGATCCCGAGGCAGCTACGTGGATCGGAAAGGCCTTGGAACACGGCTGTGGTGCTACTTGGTTGACGGGCACTTATGATGTCGCAGCCGACACGCTGTTCTGGCCGGTCGGGAATCCATGTCCGGATTTTAACGGCGATGAAAGGCGCGGCGATAACCTGTATACCGACTCGGTGATTGCTCTGGATCCGCGGACCGGCAAACGAAAATGGCATTACCAGTTCACCCCGCACGATCTGCACGATTGGGACGCGACGGAAACGCCTATGCTGGTGGATGCGAGCTATCACGGGCAGAACCGCCAGCTTCTCCTGCAGGGAAACCGCAACGGGTTCTTCTATGTTTTGGATCGTACAACCGGCGAATTTCTGCGAGCGACACCGTTCGTACGCAAGTTGAATTGGGCCAGCGGCGTCGGGTCCGATGGCAGACCCATTCTGACGGACACCTCGGCCACTGGCCAGCAGGGTGCGGAAACCTGCCCATCCATGGACGGCGCGACGAATTGGATGTCCACGGCTTACCATCCGGGCACCGGACTGTTCTACCTGGTGGCGCTGGAGAAATGTAACGTCTTCAGCAAAAACTCGGAATCCTGGAAGCAAGGCGAGTCATTCTATGGCGGTGCGGCGCGGCCGGTGGCGCAAGAATCACCGCGCAAATTTGTGCGGGCGATCGGTTTACAAACCGGCAAAATAGCGTGGGAACGAGAGCAGGCCGGTTCCGGCGAGCGGTGGGGCGGGCTACTCGCAACAGCCGGAGGACTGTTGTTTTCGGCTGACGAAAGCGGCGCGTTGGTAGCGCTGAATGCCGCTACCGGTGCACCGGCATGGGATTTCCAGATGAGCGCTGCGTGGCATGCCTCGCCCATGACTTACGCCATTGAGGGCAAGCAGTTCGTGGCAATCGCGGCAGGGCCGAATATTGTGGCGTTTGCATTGCCACGAGCATTTTAAGGATCGCCAGGGCTATTTCCGCTAGGATGGAAATGACTGCCTGTTATGTCCCATTCCAATCCCTCCAATCCTCTTTTGCATTTCGAATTCCGCATCCCGTTTGACAGGATAGAGGCCGGTCATGTGCAGCCGGCAGTGAAAGAACTCCTGACAGGGGCACGGGCTCGGCTGGAAACGTTGATTGCGGACCCAGCTCCGCGCACCTTTGAGAACACCATGCTCGCGCTGGACAGCCTGACCGAGCCCCTGGAGTATGCGATGGGGATCGTCAGGCATCTAGAGGGAGTGGTTACGACACCTGAATTGCGGGCCGCCTACAACGAGGTGCAGCCGGAAGTCAGCGAGTTCTATTCCAGCCTTCCGCTCAATGCTGAGCTGTGGCGGGCCATCCAGACCTATGCGGTTACCGACGAGGCTAAGGGTTTGACGGGCACTCGCCATCGGTTTTTGAAAAAGACCGTTGAGAGTTTCCGAAGGCACGGAGCGGAACTTGATCCGCCCGGCAAGAAGAGGTTGTCGGAAATCAATGTCGAGCTGGCTAAGCTGACGACCAAGTTTTCCGAGAACGTACTGGATTCCACTAATGAATTCGAGCTGGTGATCCAGGATGAATCCAAGCTGGCAGGATTGCCGGCCAGTGCGGTTGCAGCAGCCCGGGCCAGCGCCGCTTCCAAGGGATTGCCGGAGGGGAACTGGCGATTTACGCTGCAGGCTCCCAGTTATATTCCGCTGCTCACTTATCTAGACGATGCAGCGATCCGCGAGCAAGTGTACCATGCCAATTCCATCCGAGCCACCTCGGGCGCGCACGATAACCGGCCGATCCTTCAGGACATCCTGAGGTTACGCAGGGAGGAGGCCAAGCTGTTAGGGTTTCACGACTTCGCGGACTTCGTGCTGGAAGATCGCATGGCGCACTCCGGACAGCGCGCTCAGGATTTTTTGGCCGATCTAAAGAAGAAGACGGAGGCGAAGTTCCATCATGAAAATGAAGAGCTGCGCGCCTTTGCCCAAAGGCCCGAGCTACACGCCTGGGACGTTTCCTACTATGCCGAGAAGCAACGCGAGCAGCTTTATGATTTCGATGAGGAAGCGTTGCGTCCGTACTTCTCGCTGGAGCGCGTGGTGGGCGGAATGTTCGATATTGCCGGCCGCCTTTTTGGCATTCAGGTGGTCGAGAGGCCGGGCGCTCCGGTATGGGATCCCGACGTAAAATATTACGAAATCTACGATGAAGGACGCGCGGGGACCGGCCTGCTGGGGGCGTTCTATGCCGATTGGTTTCCGCGCGAGAACAAGCGAGGCGGCGCGTGGATGGACGCCTTTATCACGGGTATCGATTTCGCAG
>JBBSHP010000946.1:0-2562 GCA_038232555.1 Bryobacterales bacterium | reverse complement strand
GGTACCCACTTCAATGTGAAAGTCCTCCCGATTGCCGCAACCGATGGCCCTCAATTGCAACGGGTGGACCTAAATGACTGATGCATCTGCTTCTCAATCAAGCTCTCTGAGCCGCTGGTGGCGGGTAATTGCGTTGCTCCTGGCCATTCTCGTTGCGTTCCTTGCAGGCTTTGTACCTCAACACATTCGCACCACCCATCTGGACAGCGATCTGTCCACCCTTCGGCAAGAGCACCAAAAACTGTTGGATAAGGAACGGCTTCTGCAGTTGCGCGGCGCAATCAACAAGGTTTTCGTACAGGCGACCCGGAACAATTATGGTTTGGCTTCGCGGGGAGCTTCCGAATTTTTCAAGGAGGCGCGAAATCTGTTGGATGGAACGCCGGATACGAGTCTCAAGGAGACTTTGCAGAAAATCATGGATCGCCGTGACGCTGTCATCGCCGGTCTGTCGAAGGGAGATCCGGCGGTGCGAACGACGATTGGCAGCATCGTGGATGAGTTGAATCAAAGAATTCCGGTGACCTCGGGGCCTTGACGATGTTCCTTAACGGAGAGGTGCGCCGCATCGCGCAGGGCGAGCGCGTGCTCTTGTTGTAGCGGGCGCCGGACTTCCATATCGTGTGCGCGCGAGAGCACAAACACAATCCGGTCGGCAAGATGCCGCAGTACCCACGCGTTTTCCCTCGCCGCATGGTGGATGTGGCGAAAGGCCGCCTCCACCACCTGTTCATAGGTGACGGTCCGTGCGATGACACGAATTTTGCCATGCTCATCGCGGTAGTGCGCCGGCGGAATATCTTTTTCCACGAAGAGGCAAAATGCGGCGGAGATCCGGTCAACGCAACTGACCGCGGTAAATGGATCGTTTATGCCTGGCGAAAGAGCGCGTACCGCGATTTCCACTAACTGCAAAAACCCGAATTCAATATCCTGCTCCGGACTACGATCGGAACCGAGGTAAATGCTGGAGTGAATTTCATCGCACTCCGCTTCTCCCAGCGGACCCGAATCAAATACAACCAGCGGTATGCACGCCATCACGTAGTCGCCGGGCCGGACGGGAACGTGAAAAACGCCATTCTTCCGGACGGCAAGATCTACTAGCCCTTCATAATCGATCCGCAACAGGTAACCCTTCTCGCGGGCATGCACGGCATAGCCATCGGGCAAACTATTAGAGACAGGCGTGGAGGGATCATCGTCCGTTCGGTTCTTTCTCTCGGGACAGTTTCTAAGTATGGTTGCATCCAGTTCTTCGCCAACCGAATCGATCACACTGGACACCTGGATGGAAACCGCTGTGTGATGGATGAAATAGATCAGAACAGCCAAACTCAGGCAGGCGAGCACGACGCCCAGCGTTACAGAAAGATGAGGGACGTAGGTGTCCGAGTCAGTACCCCTTACCGTCCTCAAAACCAGCAGACAGTACAGAAACGTCGAAATAAAGGTGCCGAGGACGATTTGATTGCCGGTGTCCCGCCGGAAGGTTCGCAGGAGCCGTGGTCCAAACTGCGAAGATGCGAGTGAAAAGGCGGCGATAGTGATTGAGAACGTAGTGCCGGCTACGGTGACGATGGAGCCCGCAATGGTCGCGAGTACGGCCCGCGCTCCCGCCGCTCCACCAGCGTAGACCCAGCCCAGTTTTGACTCAACGGCGCCACGCACGAATTCGTCCAGCTTGAGTGAGCCGAACGCCAGCGCAATCGCGCCCGAGGCCATAAGACTCGGTATAAACCAATAGGCGCTACGGAGCGTTGACCAAACCGCAAGAATTCGAGTGCGCAAGATCGGGCGCTCCTCCCTCCTATGCCATCCCTTGGTAGAGCATCTCAGCCATTCCGGACTCGAACCGCTTCCGATGCGGAAGAATTGTGTTCGGCGCCCCGAGCAGTCTCGATTTTTCTGTCGCCTTCGCGCGTTCCCGTTTGATCGTGGAAGAGCAACACGGTATGTGGATACGGCATGTCAATATGGGCGGCATCCAGAGAAAGTTTGATGCCGGTGGCGACGCGATCAGCCACGGCCAGCGCGTTGGCCTGAGGTGACTTGACCCAGAAATAAACCGTGAAATTGACGCTCGATCCAGCGAGCTCGGTGAGATAGACCGCCGGAGCGGGATCAGACAAGACGCCTTCCGCTGCCTTCAAGACGCCATGAATTACCTCACGAGCCTTCTCCACGGAATCCGGATACCCGATTCCAACCGAGAACCTGATACGCCGATGCGGATATGCGGTGAGCACGACGATCGGATTTACGTATACATCGCCATTCGGTAGAATGACGCGTTCCCCATCGTAAGTCATGATTCGGGTAGAGCGCATGTTGATCTCCTCCACTGCGCCCTCAAAATTATGCGATCGAATCTGGTCTCCTACCACGAACGGCTGCCGCCACAAAATCAGAATCCCCGCAAAAAAGTTCTGCAGGATGTCTTTAAACGCAAATCCGATTGCCACGGACGTGATGCCCAATCCGGTGACCAAGTCGCCGGGTTTGAATGCGGGGAAGACCACGACCGCGGCGACAAAGAGACCCAAAATCGTAATAACACTT
>JBBSHP010000945.1:0-2576 GCA_038232555.1 Bryobacterales bacterium | reverse complement strand
GTGTCGCACACCACCCAGCAGTTCGGACACTGCGTGATGTGGGACTCCAACTGCCTGCGCAGATCCACGTCGGCGGTCTCATCGAGAAAGTCGTTGAGCTCCTGCAGGAACTCTTTACATGTAAGCAAAAACGTCGTCCCCTTTTCGCTTGAATTGCTTGGTCAACTTCTCGCGGAGCTGCAGTCGCGCGCGCAGGAGCCGACTCTTTACGGCAGGCACCGAAATCTTTAGCGTCTCCGCTGTTTCTTCTGTGCTCAACTCTTCGATGTCTCTGAGAACAAAAACGGTTCGAAAGACTGGGCGTAGACTTTGAACCGCTTCATCCAAAATGGTGCCTAGCTCCTCGCGCGAATACTTCTGTTCCGGATTCTCGTCCCAGACCGCAATCTCCCGCGCCACCGTGTCTTCGCCAGTGTCCAGCGGCTCGTCCAACGGCACCGTGCGATCACTCTTGCGCTTACGCAGCTTCATTAGCGATTCGTTCACCGCTATCCGGACGATCCAGGTATAAAACTTGGATTGCCCCTGAAAATCCGCCAGGTGCCCGTACGCTTTGAGAAAGGTTTCCTGCAGAACGTCTTCAGCATCCTCGTCGTTTTGAGTGATGTGCTTCGCAAGCCGGAAAATCTTCCGGGCATAGTGGTTTACGAGTTCGTTAAAGGCAGGTGCATCGCCCTCTCGCGCTTTCGCTACAAGTTGGGATTCATCGAATACACCCGCGTCCGTCGTCGTAGCAGGCATGTCGTGACCATGTTAGCACCTGATTTCTAACGGGCTGCGCAGTCAATCAGTCGCTGGCGAGCTCACGCAGATAACGTTCCGCTTTCAGCAGCAAGGTGCAACTCGCTGCATGCGTAATTTCGCTGGACATCACCATGCGCAGCGCTTCTTGCAATGGAACGCGAACCGTGTCCAAAATTTCCCCTTCATCCAGCCGGCCTTGCACTTGTGTTAGCCTGCGTGCGAGAAAGATATGGTTTGGAGACCGGATTGCAGTCGTGAAGGGATCCACCACGCCCAGGTCCACCCAGTCATTCGCCTCCAACCCACCCTCTTCCCGAAGTTCGCGCTGGGCGGCGCCCAAAGGCGATTCTCCATGCTCAATTCCACCGCTGATCAATTCCAGGGTTTCACGCTCCACGGCATATTTAACTCCCGCGCCAGCAAGACCTGGTTGTCATCGTCGATCGCCAGCACCGTCGCGCCCGCTTTCATCTCGACAACGCCAAACACGCCTCGGCTACCGTCAGGGCGAAGCAGTTGATCTTCGCGCACCGACAGCCATGGATTGGTGTAAATTCCTCTGCTTTCAAGAACGCTATAGGGACCCACGCGTCGCATGTTACACAACGATTTTACAAATGTTCCGGTTCTACACGGCCGGGGACCATCTGCTGTTCGTCACCACGCTGCGGCATTACCGCGCCAGGCCTGGCCGTGGCGCTCAAAGGCTCCGCAAGTGAAACCCGCCATCCACGTTGAGTACCTGGCCGGCTGAGTAGTCGAGCAGTCCATCGGCTATTCCGCGCACCGCGTTCGCCACGTCGCTCCCTTCCCCCATGCGTCTTTGCGGAAGCAGGCCCCCGGCAATCCGGTCGTCATAGGATTTCTCGACAGCCGCTATCATGTCCGTTCGAATGATCCCCGGCCGTATCTCGAACACGCCGATGTTGTGCGGTGCCATTCGTACGGCAAAAAGTGCGGCGCTCATGCTCAAGCCCGCTTTCGAGATGCAATAGTCCGCGCGGTTGACCGAGGCGGTGTAGCTGGATATCGACGTAATGAAAACGATGCGCCCACTGCCTTGCTCGATCATCCAACGCGCCACGGTTTGGGTCAGGAAGTGTGCACCTTTGAGATTGGCGCCGATCAATTCATCAAAGCTCTCTTCAGTTGCTTCCAACATGTCGCGCCGTTCGCGCGGCGCCATTCCGGCATTGTTGACCAGCACGTCCAGCCGGCCATGGCGTTCTTTGATACCAGCCACCAGCGCCAGCCGGTCGGCCGAACACGCGGCGTCGCTCTCCACCATATCCGCTCCGGTTTGGGCCGCCAGAGAGTCCGCCGCATCGCGACGCCTTCGATATGTGCCCACGATCTGATGCGTCTTGGCGAGTTCCAGAGCAATCGCCCTTCCGATTCCGCGGCTGGCGCCTGTGATCAGGGCAACCGGCTGTGTACTTGCCATAAAGTTGAGACTAAACCTCGATAATTTAACAATGTATCAGGGCCTATGCTTCCGCCGTCCATAGACAGGGAACCTCGATTCGTGGAAACTACGCTCGAAGATAAACAAGCAGGCGCAGATCCGGTTAAAACGCCCGATCTCACGGAGTCGGCCCGACTGTTCGAAGGCTCCATGGGCATTCGTTCCATCGCGCTGACCGGTCTATTCATCCTGGCCTGTTTTTACACGCTGTATTTCGGCCGCGAATTTTTTCTTCCGATCATGCTGGCCTTTGTCTTCACTTTCTTGCTCAGCCCGATTGTGCGTGCGCTCAAGACCATCCATATCCCGGAATCCCTTGGTGCTGCGGTGGTGATTGTCGGTTGCCTGGCGAGTTTAGGCTTTATCG
>JBBSHP010000944.1:0-2590 GCA_038232555.1 Bryobacterales bacterium | reverse complement strand
TTTGTTCGTTTTCCCTTCGGCGATCATCTGCAAAACCTCACGCTCACGGCTGCTCAGCAGATCCAGAGGAGCAGTCACATGCCGCCGGTAATCGGTAAGCACTGCATCCGAAACCGCCGGACTGAGATACCCGTCGCCTTTCGCGACGGCTCGCACTGCGCTTACCAGGTCGCTGTCGATCGAATCTTTTAGTAGATAACCGCGCGCTCCGGCCCGCAGAATTTCCCGCACGTAGACCGAATCCTTGTGCATACTCAGCGCCAGTACCCGGCTGCGTGGCGATGTTGCGGCCAGGCGGCGGGTGGCTTCAATCCCGTTCAACTCCGGCATGGCCACATCCATCACAATTACATCCGGGTGCAATTTTTCGGCCTGCTCCAGGGCTTCGCGGCCATTGCCCGCCTCGCCCACGATGCTCATGTCGGTCTGCGCTTCGAGAATCATACGGAAGCCCTTCCGTACCATAGCGTGATCGTCGGCCAACAGGATGCGGATCATGGAAGCCGTGCCGGCAGCATCTATACGCCTGCTTATCGCCGAAAAACGAAATCTTTGATCTGCTTGCCGATACCCAGAAACTCGTCAAAGTCGGACGGCTTCCGTATATAAATGGAACGCGATGCTCGTTCCACGCGGCGTCTGTCCTCGGGCGCACCGGAAGAACTCAAGATCACCACGGGCACGTCTTTCAGTTCGTCCTCAGATCGCATTTCGTCGAACACTTCCCAGCCCGTGCGTTTCGGCAAATTGAGATCCAGCAGTACCAAATCCGGTTTCAATGTCTCTTTGTATTCCCCGCGGTGGTGCAGGTAATTGACAGCCTTCTCTCCATCCGAGACATGGCTCAGTTCGAACCGCAGTTCGGATTCGTTCAGCGCCTCACGAACAAGAAGTACATCACCCGGGTTGTCTTCTACTATCAAGATCTGCAGTTTGCGCTCCCGATCTCTTTCCGTTGGGTCCAGCTCGGGCTTGTTCGTCATCTGTCTCATGGTTCGGTTCCGCAGACCTGGGCTGCTCAGACTTGGATTGCTCAGACGTGGGGAGAGGCGCCCACATCTCAATACTTGTTCCTGAGGACCCTGCCGAGCTGACTGTGAGGCCCCCTCCCACGCTGCGGGCCCGTGCGCGCATCCCGATCAGACCCATCCCGTTCTTAGCTGCCCCGCTGTCCGGCTGCAAGCCACGGCCATTATCTTTAAAGAACAGACAGATTCGCTTGCCATCGCGTTTCAGGTTTATTTCCACCCGGGTTGCACCGGAGTGCCGTGCCACGTTGGTGAGTGCCTCCTGCACGATCCGGAACAGATGGGTTTCGGTCTCATCCGGCAGACGTTGGTCGAACTCCGATTGATAAATCACTTCAATGCCGGTGCGCTGCGTGAATCGTTCCGACAGCCACCGTAAGCCAGCGTCCAATCCAAAATCGTCCAGGATAGTCGGGCGAAGCAGTTGAGACAGTTCCCGCACGTTCTGGATACAGTGATCCGCCAGTTGTTGGCAATCTTCCAGACGAACCGGCTCACTCAGCTTCTCTGCCGACAAGGCCGTTAGGTTTGCCTTCAAGGCAGTCAGTGCTTGACCTAATTCGTCATGCAGCTCGTGTGAGAAGCGCCGCGCCGTGGTCTCCTGGTTCTCCAGCATGTGCCATGTCACCCGGCCTAGCTCGCCGGTCTGCCATTCCATCTTTCGGAACAGCGCTCCGGTAACCCGCACCGTTGCCACCGAGCAGATCAACGACAGCAACAGACACCCTCCCAGCAAAGAGAAAGACTGCTGGACCAACCGCTGGGACCGCTGTACGATTCCGGCTTGCGAGGCGACCGCCCTCCGATAACCGCTATTGATAATCTTGCCCATGATGATCACGACATCCTCATGGCGTCGGAACAGATCGCGGGAGGAATATCCCGGCACGTTGCGTAACGTCAGGAGCCGCCGCGCCTCCGCCGAGAACGCGCCAGCCGCCTCGCTCAAAGCGCGCCACAGCGGACCCTCGGGACTGCCCGAAGTCTGTTGAACCATCCTTTGAATCGCGTGATCTGCATCCTCCAGTTGCGCTAACATGCGCTCGCTGTCGGCCAGTTCCGGATTGCGCGAAAGCTTATAAAAAACTGCGTTTACGGTCTGCTGCTCGCGTTGCAGTTCTTCGATCAGGCGCGTCGTCACAAGCTGGTTTTGGACCAGAGCGCCCGAGCTTTCCTCGATCAGTTGTGCGTTTTTCACGCCGATGAACCCGGCCGCTAACAGCAGCACAATCACCGCCGCGAAACCCACTACCAATACCTTGTAAATGCTGGTCGATGTAATCTGGTTGGAGAACACGCCCTTTTAGAATCGAGGGGATTAGCGATCCGTGGAATACCCTAAACAGGCTAAATTTTTCTAATGTTTAAGGGGCCTAACTTAACTTTGTTACTTACCCCCTAAATTGGGGAGGAAGAGTAGAGGCTTTCGGCTATCGTAAAGGAGCGCAAGATAGCCCACTATGGATTCAGGGATTCGAAACCCAATACAAGGAGCTACACATGAAAAAATTATTTATTTCCTCACTCTTGAGCGCCGCCGTGATACTTGCGCAAGCACCGGC
>JBBSHP010000943.1:0-2592 GCA_038232555.1 Bryobacterales bacterium | reverse complement strand
TTTTCCGTTGGGGCACCGGCTGCGCGATCACAAGCAATTCCGGACTCCAACCCGGAAGATTCGCACTCCGATCGTAATCGTGGGCGGCGGCATGGCGGGGCTAAGCGCGGCGTGGCGGCTGGACAAACTTGGGTTCCGTGATTTCGTGCTGCTGGAGATGGAACCCCAGGCGGGAGGCAATTCGCGCTGGGGCGAGAACGAGATCACGCGCTTTCCGTGGGCCGCGCATTACGTTCCGGTGCCTAGCAAAGGGGAGTCGCTGGCGCGTGAGCTTTTCGAAGAGCTGGGGGTGTTAGAGGACGGCAAGTGGAATGATCGCGTACTTTGCTTCGCGCCCCAGGAAAGGCTGTTTCTGTATGGCCGCTGGCAAGAGGGGATTGAGCCCGAGGCTGGAATGTCGGTGGCGGATCGCAGCCAGTTCCGTGGTTTTGAGCAACGCATGAGGGAGTTTCGCGCGAGCGGCGACTTCACGGTGCCGATGGAAACCGGTGCGAAAGCGAGTGCCCTGGATGGTCAATCCATGGCGGGATGGCTGGCCGGCAATGGATTCACTTCGGCACATTTGCGGTGGTACATCGACTACGCGTGCCGTGACGATTATGGCGCGCTGGCTCGCGACACATCGGCTTGGGCCGGCATTCACTATTTCGCGTCGCGGTCACCGGATGAGAAAGGCCCGCTGACTTGGCCGGAAGGCAATGGGTGGATCACGCGGCGGCTGCTGGAGAAGTTGCGCAAGTATGTTCACGCGGGCGCCGCAGTTTACCGGATCGCGCAGGACGGGGTCAGATTGCGGGTCTTCACGGAGGATATCGAATATACGGCGGAGGCGGTGGTGTTTGCCGCCCCGACATTCCTGGCGCACTACGTGATTGAAGGTGCTCCGGCGGCCAGTGGATTTCAGTATTCCCCCTGGCTGACCGCCAATCTAACGCTGCATCGCATGCCGCAAGAGCGCGAGGGAGAGGTGGCGTGGGATAACGTGCTCTACGATTCGCCGGCGCTGGGCTATGTGGATGCGACCCACATGTCCGTTGCATCCCGGCAGGAGCGTAGCGTGTGGACTTACTATTGGTCGCTGGCGGAGCATCGCCCCGAGCGGGGCCGCGCGCTGTTGCTCAACAACGATTGGGGGTATTGGAAAGAGGCAATTCTCAATGATTTGTCGCGGGCGCATCCGGATCTGCGAAGCTGCGTGTCGCGCATTGACGTGATGCGGATGGGGCATGCGATGGTTCGTCCCACTCCGGGTTTCCTGTTCTCGGAAGAGAGACACCGTTGGGGGCTGCCGCTCGGCCGGATCTATTTCGCGAATTCGGACCTGAGCGGGCTTTCGATCTTTGAAGAGGCGCAATACCGGGGCGTGCGCGCGGCGGAGCGGGCGCTGAAGGCGGTAGGACGGGGCTAGAGTTTCGCAGGCGGGAATCGCCGCTAAAAGCTATCGCGCCAGACCCTGGCCGGTCCAAACTTCGGCGTCAATGGCGCGCCCTTTACCGAACGGCGCAGCGAGTTCTTTGATCGTGGCTCGCACCTTCGGGCCTTCCACATTCACTTGTATCCACTGATAGAACCAACCTTGCTCAAAGTCCTGCAGCGGGTCGTGCCCGCGTAGCCGGCCCCCGGAACTGCCGGCCATGATGTAGACGATGCCGTCCTGCTCCATTCGCGAAAATTGGTGCACATGGGCACTCACGACGTAACTGACGCCGTATTTGCGCGCGAGTTGATGGAACGGAAACGCGCTGTTCTGCAGTTTCAGCGGCAGCAGCCAGAAGGGCTGATGGAAGAAAACAAATTTCGGAGTACGTGATTGGTGGCGCTCCAGGTCGCTGGCGAGAAACTGCAGCTCTTCAGCGTTGAGGTTGAACGATCCGCTGTTATCGAGCACGGTGAAGTGGGCGTTCCGGTAGTTGAACCCGTAGTGAGCCGGGCGCCCGGTCTCCTGCTCGTAAATGCGGCGGGAACGTTCGGACCAGATGTCGTGATTACCAGGCGTGAAGTAAATTGGCCGGGGAAAGCTGCGCCAGACCGGACGTAACTGCCGCCACTGCAGCTCCGCAGTGGCGTCGTTCCCGCCCTCGATGGTGTCGCCGGCGTTGATGACAAAATCCGGGCGCCACCCTCGGATCTCATGCCAGACCGCTTCAAAGACCCCGGGTTTCGCCCCGCCAGTGCGGTCGCCCACGATCGCAAAGCGAAAATCCTGAGGCTCGCCCGGGGCTGCGGCTCCGAACAGTAACACCGCAGCGAGCACGCAGGCAGCGCCCGCCCTCGAAAGCTGATTGAATCCCTCCACCGCCGCGATTTTCGCACAAATGGGTGCGAGAGTTGTGCCCGGCATGGCACTACCTAACGAGGTGCTCCACTTCTATACAACCTGGTTGCAACTGCTGAACACTTTCCTGGGCGCTGTAGTAGTGCCTATCGCAGTTGTAATCCTGGTGAGCGGTCTCGACGATCTGTTTGTCGACCTGGTCTGCTTTTACGGCTGGGCTCGCCGGCGAACTTCGAAAACGTGCACGGCTGCGCCCTCCGAGAAGGACATTCGCCAGGCGCCGCAAAGGAGGATTGCGATTTACGTTCCGTGCTGGA
>JBBSHP010000942.1:0-2592 GCA_038232555.1 Bryobacterales bacterium | reverse complement strand
TGCGACCCGCATAGAGCAGAAACGGGTAGTGGATTTGATATCGATCCAGAATGCGCTGCATGTCGGGCGGATACCGGTATGTTTCCTCGCCTACGCACGCAATGGATGGAGAACTTGGCCGCTCAAACATGGGGTCGGGCGCGTTATAGATGGTCCGAATGCGGCTTTTCGGAATTCCCAGAAACGTCTCCACATCCCGACGCGTGGCATTGGAAACTGCAATCACCCGCGACGCGTTAATCAGCCCCTGGCGCAACTGCCACCGGCGGATGCTGTTCCGCACGCCCGGGTGTTGGCCGAACAATAGATTGGCCATATCGTGTACCGTGACGACGTAGGGCCGCGGCATCCAGAAGGGCACGGCATGGAGGGGAAGATGAAAGACATCGACGGGAACACTGCGCAGGTATAGCGGATACGACACCAGGGTGAGGGGCTTGCCGTCGACGCCCTTGTAAAACGAGGTCCGGAAGTTGGCAGGTAAGCCCGCGAAGTCCGTGCTGCCGGGAGCACCGGCGATCAACGTATATTCGTTGTGGTGATCCAGCGCTGCCAGGCTGCGGATGAGATTACGTATGTAGGTGCCAACGCCGAAATCTGCGATCCTCCGAACGTCAATGGCGATCCGAAGGGGCATCCGGAGTTTCGTCTTGATGGGTAGTCCGACGGTGCGGCTTTATACCGCTGCCCGGGCCAGCTTCCATCCATACAGCGGGAAGCTTTCGGTCAGTTGCGCTACCTTGCGGCGTACCGACGAGAGGGTCTGCTGCGATCCGAGACCCTGCAGTACTTCTGCGATGAGCGCCGCGGTCTCGCGCATTTGGGCCTCCTTGAAGCCCCGTGTGGTCACCGCCGGACTGCCCAGCCGGATACCACTGGGGTTGAGCGGGGGATTGATGTCGAAGGGAATCGCGTTCTTGTTGACGGTGATGTGCGCCTCGTCCAAAGCCTTCTCGGCTTCTTTGCCGCGGACGCCTTTGGCGAACACGTCCACCAGCATCAGATGAGAGTCCGTTCCACCCGAGACGATACGATACCCTTCCGCCTGCAGTGCTTCGGCTAAGGCGCGAGCGTTCGCGACTACCTGCTTTTGAGAGCTGACGAATTCGCGCGACATGGCTTCCAGGAAACAGACGGCCTTGGCCGCCATCACATGAACCAGCGGACCGCCCTGGATCCCTGGAAACACGTACTTGTCAATAGCCGGACCGTATTGTTCCCGAGCGAGGATAATACCCGACCGGGGGCCCCGTAGCGTTTTGTGAGTGGTGGACGTGACGATGTCCGCATGCTCGCAGGGACTGGGATAAACGCCGGCCGCCACCAGCCCTGAGAAATGCGCCATGTCGACCACCAGGATGGCCTGCACCGAGTCGGCGACCTCCCGGAATTTCTTGAAATCAATGATCCGGGGATACGCGCTGCCGCCGGCGATGATCAGCTTGGGCCGGTGTTCTCGCGCGAGTTTCTCGAGCTCTTGGTAGTCGATCAGCTCATCTTCGCGACGGACGCCATAGGGAACCACTTGGTAGGTCTTGCCGGAGAAATTGAGGGGGTGCCCATGCGTCAGATGCCCACCATGGGCCAGGTTCATCCCGAGAATCGTATCGCCGGGTTGCAGCACCGCACCAAAGGCAGCCTGGTTGGCCTGAGAACCGGAGTGCGGCTGCACATTCACATACTCGGCGCCGAAAAGTTTTTTGGCACGGTCGCGGGCCAGATTCTCGATTACGTCAGCATATTCGCAGCCGCCGTAATAGCGCTTGCCGGGATACCCTTCGGCGTACTTATTGGTGAAGACGCTTGCAGTCGCTTCCAGCACGGCTTCAGAAGTGAAGTTTTCGCTCGCGATCAACTCCAGACCGGCATGCTGGCGCTCTACCTCGTGTTGGATCGCTTCAAAGATTTCGGGATCAACCTCGGCTAAGGGCCGCGCCATTCTGTCCTGTTCGGTCATGACACCAGTTTACTTGGCAAAAGCGCGATAGGCTAGCGTCCGCCACCGGTCTGAAACTCAGCGCGGCAGCCCCGGTCTACCCATACTCCGCGATCATCATAGCCCCAGCTTTCGCCTTCGATGCATGCTGAGCCGCTAATCTGGCGTGACAGGTTCACTCCGTTGCGCGTATCGATGTCGCAGTAGTGCCGGCGCCCGTCGTCGGAACTGCACTTCACCGTTTGGATTCTGGCGTTGTTGTTGTACCGTCTGTCATCGCTCGGTGAAAGGTCTCCGAATACGCCAGAATTCCGGCTGCTCCCCTGCCCCAATTGAAATTCCGCGCGGCAGCCGCGATCCACCCACAGGCCCCGGCTATCCTGACCCCACGTCTGCCCCTGAATGCATGGCGAGCCGCTGATCTGCCGTGTCATTTGCACGCCACCCCGCGTATCGCCGTTGCAGTAATTGCGTTTCCCGTTGTCGGAGGAACACGTGACGATCGTGCTCCGGCTCTGGCCACCGCCCATCCAGACTGGCCGGTTGCGGCCGCTCAAATTTCTGGAGATCTGGCGGAATGCGAAGCGCTGGTTGGAGTCGCCGTTACCTGTGTAGATCTGTACTCGAAGGCCGTCCCGATTACTTCCATCGGGTAT
>JBBSHP010000941.1:0-2600 GCA_038232555.1 Bryobacterales bacterium | reverse complement strand
TCGTCATAAATGGATCCCCCATGCTGTCGAAAACCTCATCCGGCGGCTGCTTGGATTGTCATCGATCGGCCGGCCGTGCCGCGACTCCTCGCCGGAGGGGCGTCGATCCGAAGCATCAAAGATTCCCAAGACAAATTAACAGGCTCGATCCCGGCCGAACAGGAGTAGTTCGTCTATTGTTCGCGGATCCGCCGCAACCCCTTCGAAAACTCCTTAACTGAAACATCCAGTCTCAACGGGATATCCACCGTCGCTATCGGGCGGGCTGGGTTCCCTTGCACGATTGTTTTTGGAGGCACCGACTTGGTCACGACACTCCCGGCGGTGACAATCGATCCCCGACCGATGGTGACATTTGGTAAAATGATAGCGCCAGGTCCGACAGTCGCGTCCTCTTCTATGATCACGCCTCGTTGTTCCCGAAAATGAGCGATGATCGTTGCTCGTATTTGCACCGTAGCTCTGTCGCCAATCGTCACCAGCTCCGGACGAGAAGTCTCGATGATGGCGTCGTACCCAATCCAGACCTGTTTTCCAATCTTAACCCCGCGCCATCGGTGGAGCCAAACGCGCAAGCTTTTCGCGCCAGGTGCGCGACAGGCCAGCGCCTGAAGGACGCGGTTTTTAATTCCCCCAAATAAAGTCTCTGGCATTGTTCTGAGGTTCTTTCAAAATTGAGAATCGACTATACACCTGTAAGTCATGCGGGCAGCGGAGATTTACGCAACCGGATTGTTCCCACCCTCCTCACGCAAGATGCACACTCCCAGATGGAGCCCAACGCCGTAGTTCACAACCACATGGAGACGGCCACCATTGCCGCGATGCCATTTGGCAAGTGAGATAACCGAGTCGGTCGCGCCACAATGAGCTCGCTCCGAGATTTCGTCCATCACATGTTCCACCCGTTTGATCCCTAAATAACGCGTCACCATCCTCCAGGCATCTGCAAAAATGTTTGGATAGTGCAGCGCAACATCGCTCTCCACCAGGTCCAACCCGAGATCCTTGGCGAGACTTTGAATCATCTCCACCGTCCGCTTCACGATCTCAACCAGTGGGACCAATCTTCTCACGGTAGAGTAGTAATTCGTCCCCAACAGTTGGTAACCCTGCTTCTCGGGCCCGACCAGAAAGGCGGAGCTGTGATCGGAGCCAAGAATCCTTTCTCTCAGCAGATCAAACGGAATTCCGGAGGGTCGGCTATCAGCCATGACACAAATCGTGGGACGCTCATCTGAGGAATTGGCCAGCCCGCCCGCCACGATGAGGAGCGACAGGAAACCGGCGCAACCGCTGGCGAATGAACAGAGATAAGGCAGATGATCAATATTCACTGCCTGCATCAGCGCGGCCGGAAAGTAATAATTCCGAGAAGCTCCCGTGGTGTCGCCGGGCTCGGACGGCATGACTGCGCTTTCTGCGTGGCAATGCTGAAAGACCAAGACGCGTGCCTCGCCGACGCGACTTAAGGCGGATCTCAGAGGACCGGTAGCCAGACCCAAAAGGGTTTCTTCTTCGCCCAAACCAAAGCAGTAATGATAGCCCATCGCGCTCAGGTTCTCGACCGAGCCGGCAAGCAGATCGTTGTCCTTTAACTCCTTTAGATCGCGGCGGACGCTCCCGAGTTGATGATAGAGGCCGTAGATGAAAATCGGCTTGTCCTGATACAGAAGTCTCATTGCCTTGCCAGCCAATTGGATTGATTGTGCGCCGATGAATCAGGCTCGCGTGGCGTGCTGCGCGACGTAATCGGAGAGCGGTCCCAAAATCGTGATTTGTTCCGCATCCAAGGTGGCCATATCGAGTCGAATCGCGAATTCATCTTCGATCGCGCCGACCATCTCCAGGACCCCGAACGAGTCGATTACACCCGAGAGAAGAAAGTCGAAGTCGTCCTGAACCTCAGCCGGAACCAAACCGATTCCAACCATTGATTCACCGTATGTCGCCAGGAGGAACTGCCTGACCTTGTCAGCCGTTATTTCAGTCATTCAGCCTTTCTCATTCCGTGGTTCATGGACGCGCACTATCGATCGGCCTTTCAGGCTGAACACCTTTTTTGACGAGGGTGTTTCTGATCTCCTCGTAACTTCGCAGGGCGCCGATTTCTTCCAGATCGAATTCTACTCCAAAAGTGCCCTGCAAGTCTGCGATCAATTGCACCATGGCCAATGAATCCCAGGAGGCGATGCCCTTTTGCGTGATATCCTGCGGGCGAGTTCCGGGCGCCAGATTAAAAAAATCAGTCAGCAGATCGAGCAATGCGTCCCTATTGCTCATTGTTCTCCTTCGCGGCGACGATCCATGGTGGAAAAGGATATTCTTCGACAGGCTGCACTTGGTAGCGGGTGATTTCCGAGTTCCGACTGACGCGCTGCAAACCGAGCTGCTCGTAGAGATTTGCGACTATTCCGTTTTTTGCCGTAGCAATATAATCCGCCTCCAATTTTTGGACCCCTTGGTGACGGGCTCGGTCCACCATCGCGGCCCAGAGCGCGTCTTCCACCCCCCGACCCAGGGCTCGGCAGCTGACGAGATATGTATCGATCGAAAGCGTTCCTTCCTCCGCCGTCGGAATGGCGAGGAGGAGAGCGATT
>JBBSHP010000940.1:0-2605 GCA_038232555.1 Bryobacterales bacterium | reverse complement strand
TACAGCCGTGTCTCCTTCGGCAGCAGTCCCAGTCGGAATAGTGTGGGAATATCTTGGGCGCCGCTAATGGAGAGCGCGCGCTCAATTCGCCCTTCGCCGGCGTTATAAGCGGCCAAGGCAAGCGCCCAATCCCCCCAACGGTCGTGGAGTTCCTTTAGATAGCGCACCGCCGCCACAGTCGACCGAACCGGATCCGTGCGCTCATCGGTCAAGCCATCAGGCCGAAGCCCAAAACGACGAGCGGTCGCCGGCATTAGCTGCCAAATACCCCGAGCGCCCTTCGGCGATAAGGCGAGCGGGTCGAATCCGCTCTCCACCAGAGGAACCGCAACCAGTGCGGTGGGGAGTCCCTCCCTTCGGAGTACGTCACGGATCATATTCGCCATTCCCTGCGAGTGGATCCCGAACGAAAAAGTAGCCCTATTCATTGGGAATGTGGCTACTCGCGGCGGCAACGGAAACTTCACACTTAGCCTTTCGATGTTGCCCTGAAACAAGCCCCGTTGTTGCGCTTGCGCATACAAAGCGGACGTATACGCCCCCGGCCAGCTGGACACCAGGGATACGCTTGGGACGTCCATCGTTGCCGCACGGAGTTGTTCCATAATCTGTACCGCGCGCTCAGCATTTACTACGCCCTGTTCGACCTCGCGAAAGACGTCCGTAGACCAAGATGAGACTACATCCTGCCGAGATTCATTGCCTGGCGCCGGTTGCGCCCAAATAGCAGGAACAGCCGTCATTGCGATCGCGAGCCAAAGCAAGAATGTGCCTACAGTCATCCCACGATCGGTCGTATTACTCTCGTTCGCCATCCATCACTCCTTCCTTTCCATCGCATCAGCTCCGTTAATGAATCGCTCTCGGCCCGCACCAGCAACTCCCCTCTTGAACAGGGAATCAGCCCTGCGGCGCTTGCGCGTGAGCCGGTATGTGCTACCAAGCGCCAGCACTCTAGCAACTGCAAAGCACAGTGCTGCTCGAGTTGTGCAAGGTCGAGAGGCTGTACCCGTTCGTGATTACATCGGCTCATCTTATTCGCGGCTGCCTGGGCGCTCATCGCGATTTTTGGTAGCGTGAGCTCCAGCATGTCGCCTCTAATGAGTGCCGTCGCTTGTGTGACATCCCCGCCGGGAGGTGTGTTCCACGGTGAAGAGCAGATGTTTTCGACCTCGCTCTGCCGTGGTTCACCTCCCGGCCGCCCCTCTGGCGCTGGATCACTTATGCCAAGCACGATCAGGCAGTGCGGCTCGATTCCTACTTGAAGTTCTGTCTCGAACCGCCGCAAAGAGTCTGAGCGATAGATGTGCTCGCTTGGTTTCTAACCTATATCTCATCTGTAATTCTCCTTTTTTGCCATTCTTATTCGTTTAACTTCTCGGTGCTGACTCTACATCGGACCGCCTGAGGTTCAGGATCAAGTAATTTCATCCGTTGCTCCTTTCGGGTGACGCGAGGCCTTGTAGATATGCAATCTGCGCCGCGCTCATGTACTCGGGGCCTCCTGTCGTGCGAGCTTCCGGACTTCGCGACCTCTCCATAGCTCGTAAATGGCCGGATAGACTACCAACTCAAGGATGAAGGATGTAAAGATGCCTCCAATCATCGGCGCGGCAATGCGCCGCATAACATCCGCACCGGCACCGTTGGACCACATGATCGGAACCAGGCCCATGAACATTACAGCGACCGTCATTACCTTCGGGCGCAGCCGCTTGACCGCGCCATCCTCAATAGCGGCCTTCAGATCTTCCATACTCTTCATTTGCCCCTTCTCTTTACGCTCGTAGTATTCGATATCGAGATAAAGCAGCATAAACACGGCCGTCTCCGCGTCCACCCCAAGCAACGCAATTAGACCCACCCACACGGCGATGCTCATGTTGTAACCGAGCAGATACAGGAACCAGATCGCCCCAATAGCGGAAAACGGGACGGCCAGGAGAATAATCATCGTCTTCATCAGCGAGCCCGTGTTGAAGTACAGCAAAAGGGCGACGATGAACAATGTGATGGGCACCACCGTCCGGAGGCGCTGCTCCACGCGCAGCTTGTATTCGTACTGACCACTCCAGATCAGAGAGTAGCCCGCAGGCAGCGTGACTTGCTCTGCGACGGCTTTCCGCGCCGCTGCGACATATCCACCCATGTCCTTGCTGGTCGTGTCCACATACAGGAAACCGGCCAAAAAGCCTGCTTCGTCTTTGACCATCGGAGCGCCTGTACGCACCGTGATGTCGGCCAGTTCGATGAGCGGAACCTGGGCGCCGGGGGTGGGAACCAGGACGCGGCTCAGCGCGGATACGTTATCGCGCAGGCCGCGGGCGTAACGCACATTGACGGGATACCGCTCTCGTCCCTCAATGGTGGTTGTAATGTTCTCGCCGCCAATCGCGGATTCAACGATGTCGTTCAGTTGACCTATTGTCAGGTTGTAACGGGCAGCCTCGTCCCGCCGGGGCTGCACATCCAGGTAGTATCCGCCAGTTACCCTCTCGAAGAACGCGCTTCGTGTGTTCGGCACCTGCTGCAACACTCGTTCGAGATTTAACCCGATTTTCTCGATCTTGTCGAGGTCCGGACCCAGAACCTTCACACCTACTGG
>JBBSHP010000939.1:0-2612 GCA_038232555.1 Bryobacterales bacterium | reverse complement strand
TCGCCACACGGCAAGCTTATCAGAAAACATAATCACATGGATATGTTTAAGTGATACGGTATACTAGCAGTCAACTACCCCGTAGAGAACGGCTGGAAGGGCATCGTGCAATACAAGATGTACGGTGACGACCCGCCTGTGCCGAACAATATGTCACCGGGTCCCTTCTTCGGATGGCGGCGGCTTCTCACCAAGCCCCAGGTCGCGCTGATCAATTGGCCGCGCCAGGATTATGCGGCGGAGTCCATTCTGGACCGCTCACCCGGCGATCTCGCGCGGATTCTGCAAACCGCCAAACGCACTTCATTGGCATTCCTCTACTGGCTGCAACACGATCTCGGTCACCCGGAACTCATGCTGAGGGCGGACGAAATGGGCACTCCCGACGGCCTGTCCAAGTATCCGTATATACGCGAATCGCGCCGCATGATCGCGCGCGGACGTGTGCTGGAACAAGACATCGTTGATGAGTCGCAGCCGGGTCCGCGAGCACGCTGGTTTCCGGACTCCATCGGGACAGGGTTTTACATGGTGGACATTCACCCGTGCGGAGCCAATGAGCGCGGGCGCATGCGCATGCCGAAGCCGTTCCAGATTCCACTGGCAGCCCTGCAGCCTCGCTCCACCATCAACTTCCTCGCAGCCGGCAAGAATCTGGGAGTCACCCACCTGACCAACGGAGCCTTCCGACTGCATCCAGTGGAGTGGAACATCGGTGAAGCGGCGGGCACCATCGCGGCGCTGACCTTGGCACAAGGAAAAGAACCGGGCATCCAGTCGATCCAAAATGATCTCGCCCATGCAGGCTTTCCTTTGGTATGGTTCGACGATCTGTCCGCATCGCACCAGGCCTTCGCCGCAATTCACTTGGCCGCGATCCGCCATATCTATCCCTTAGGAACGGACCTGCATGCTTCCCCGGAGGCACCGTTAACCCGCGGGGAAGCGGCGGTCGGGCTGGCCGCCTATTTCGGAGAACAACTCACGCCAGCCGAAGCAATCAGCCGCGCTATCGACAAAGGCTGGATGGCTACCGACCATCGCAATTGGTTCCATCCGGACCTACCCTTCTTCTGGAGCGACCTCCGCGAAAACAAGCTACCGCACAAGCTGCCGGCCCAACCGGACTCGAGCCCCAAACCGGTGAGCCGAGCCGCCTGGGCCATGCGCCTGACGTGAACTGTGCGCCAGGCATCTTGCGTTCACACTAGATTGTCTAGGCTCACCGCGAGAACAGCAGCAATTTCTTCAGTGTGGCGATACCGCCTCTTTTATGGCCAGCCTCGATTGCGGCAATCATTCCACGCGATACCGTGGACGCCTTCGCCAGCTATTCTTGGGTGAGCCCCCGATGCTCGCGCCAGATCTTGATTGTGCTTTCAGGTGCCGGGGCACGCGCTATGGCAAGGGCGGAGCAATCGAGTGACTTACTACTTACATCAGTTCAACTTTCTTCAACAATGTTCTCGCTTGCTTTCAACAAGATATCTAATTCGACGTATTCCTAGCGGACGTGTGTTTGCTATGCTGCGGTGAGAGCGAGTTCCGGGAGCATCCGACCACTGGGTTCGTTTTGTAATTTGTCGGGAATTTCAACGCTTAGAAAATTGGCTTCGTTTTGAAGAATCCTCCTAAGCGCGGGGCTCCTCGGGAATGGGTTCGTTTTGCAAAAGCGAGCTGCCCAATCGATTGGGTTCGTTATGAAATTTCGCGGTGAACGTGAAGTTCTATTAAGATATCCTCAGTAAACTTCCATACCGTTCTGTCGTTTAATAAGGTGTGAGGCTGGGTTCATCTATGATGTTTCGAGATTACGTAGCCTGTGCTATCGCGGTGGCGCTCCTGTTGCCGCCGGGGCTCACGGCTCGCAAGGTCGCGCCGGATCAGGCCCAGTTCAACAAGAAGCTCGGCAAGGACGATCGGATCATTCACGCCTTAGACCGCTTGACCTTCGGGCCGCGCCCTGGCGACGTGGAGCAAGTGCGTCGGAAAGGCGTCAAGAAATGGATCGACCAGCAGTTACATCCCGAGCGGATCGTCGAGAATCCGTTCCTGACGGCCAAGCTGGAGCCTCTGGAGTCGCTACGAATGTCGCCCCTGGATGCGACACAGCATTATCCCCAGCCGCAGATGATCAAAGCGATCGCCGACGGCCGGCAGCCGATGCCCGAGGATCCGTTGTTGCGCGTCGCCGTTCAGCGAATCATCGCGCGCTACCAAGCCAAAAAAGGAAATGCCGCGGACCCCACCGAGGAAATGGATCCGGTGAAGCCTCTCAGCGAAGTTCTGGATGCCGCTCAGATCAAAACGCTCAAGACTGGTACGCCCGATCAAAAGCGCGCACTGCTGGCGTCTTTGCCTGCGGACCGGCTGGAAGATTTGGTCGTAGCGTTGCCGCGACAACTGCGCAATCAGCTCATGGGTGCGGCCCCGACCCAGTTACGCCGCAAGCTGATGCTGTTGAACTCCCCGCAGCAGGTGATCGCGTATGATCTGGTCGCATCAAAATTGTTGCGGGCCATCTACACCAACCGGCAACTCGCTGAAGAGTTAGACGATTTCTGGTTTAATCACTTCAACGTCTACTATGACAAAGGCGCGGATCGCTTCCT
>JBBSHP010000938.1:0-2613 GCA_038232555.1 Bryobacterales bacterium | reverse complement strand
GGCTTTCAGCCGGTAGTCTTTTAATGGCCTTGCGAATCGGGCATGTGCGCGCATGCCCGGCTCCCTTATAGAGCCCTGTGCTATTCTAGCCAGTTGCCGTAGGGGTCGTTCCTGTTCTATCGCAACCTCTGCGTCTCGCGATATCAATTTAACGATCTATTTCACGTGGAGGTTCGATGAGTCCCAAAGAAGTTTTGGAATATGCCAAGCAAAAGGAAGCTCGCCAGTTTGACCTGCGGTTTACCGATCTGCCCGGATTGTCGCAGCACATTTCCTACCCGATCACACAGCTCTCTGAAGATTCCTTTGAAGAAGGCTTTGGCATAGACGGTTCCAGCATTCGTGGATGGGCGGCCATCAACGAAAGCGACATGCTGCTGATTCCCGACGGCGCAACAGCCTTCATGGATCCGTTTGCGGAAACCAGGACGCTGGTGATGACCTCCGATGTCATCGATCCCATCACGCGCCAGCATTATGAACGCGACCCGCGCTGGATCGCTAAGAAAGCTGAGATGTACCTGAAGAACAGCGGTCTGGCGGACACTGCTTTTTTCGGTGCAGAGGCTGAATTCTTCATCTTCGACAACATTCGCTTCGACCAAAATCAGCACTCCGGTTTCTATTTCATCGATGCCGAAGAGGGTCGCTGGAATTCCGGCCGCGAAACGAACAACTTAGGTTACCGGCCGCGTTACAAGGAAGGCTATTTCCCGGTTCCGCCCACCGATCATTATCAGGACCTGCGGGCTGAGATGGTCGAGACCATGATCGAGTGCGGCCTCAACATTGAATGCCACCATCATGAGGTCGCAACCGGCGGGCAGTGCGAAATCGATCAACGTTTCGACACGCTGGTGAAGTCCGCCGACAACATGATGTTGTACAAGTACATCATCCGTAACGTCGCGTATCAGTATGGCAAGACCGTGACGTTTATGCCCAAGCCGCTCTATGGCGACAACGGCAGTGGAATGCACACTCATCAGAGCTTGTGGAAAGACAGCAAACCGCTTTTCGCCGGCGATATGTACGCGGGCCTCAGCCAGATGGCGCTTTGGTATATCGGCGGCCTCCTGAAGCATGCCCGGGCGCTGTCGGCGATCATCGCTCCCACCACCAACAGCTACAAACGACTGGTGCCGGGCTATGAGGCTCCGGTGAATCTCGCCTACTCGCGACGAAATCGCTCCGCGGCAGTGCGCATTCCGATGTATTCGGCGAGTCCCAAGGCGAAGCGGGTAGAGTTCCGTCCGCCAGATCCGTCCGCGAATCCTTATCTGTCGTTTGCCGCCATGATGATGGCTGGCCTGGACGGCGTGATCAACAAAATCGATCCCGGCGAACCGCTCGATAAAGATATCTACGATCTTTCGCCAGAGGAGATGAAGAATGTTCCGTCGATGCCGAGTTCACTCGAACAGGCTTTGGAATGCCTCGAGGAAGATCACGGCTTCATGCTGAAGGGCGACGTGTTCACCGAAGAGCTGATCGAGACCTTCATCCATTACAAGCGCAAGAATGAAGCCGACGCAATCCGCCTGCGTCCGCATCCGTACGAATTCGCCATGTACTACGACATTTAACGCGAAGAAAGAATTCGAACCGTTCTCTTAGTTTTAGAAGGCGAATCGAAGTGTGCATTGCAGCCGGCGAGACGGTCGGGCGGCAACCGCTTGTCCGAAAAACGGCGAACTGAGATTTCCGACCAAGCCGGCGTAGTTGACTTGATTGGTCAGGTTGAAAGCATCCAATGCCGCCGTCATCCTGGGGCCTTCTTTCCTGGCTTTGAACAGAAAGTCGTGCGACCAGCGCAGGTCCAGCTCAGCCAGGCCTGGACCCTGCAAAGAGTTCCGCCGCACGCCGATGGGCCGCGCATTGGCGTATCCCGTGCGGTAGTCGTCCCGGCCGGTGGTCACCGTGTACGGCGCACCGGTATTGGCAAAAAAGCCAATACCAAAATCCAGGTACTCCCCCGCATGCACGCCGCCTAACAGGTTCAAGCGATGGCGCTGGTCGTAGTCGGCCCGGACCCATTCACCGGAGAGATCGTAGTTGTTGGCCGGAAAGGAATTGATGCCGGTGCTGCGCGTTCCGCCGGAGTAATTACCGCCCACATCGTTGTAGGCGCGTCCCAGCGTGTACTGAATCATGCCATTGAAGTAATGCGTGATCTGCCCCCGGAAGGAAATCTCCAACGCATCATTTTGAAGATGACCGGAAGATTCAATCCTCCGGTAGACGCCGATTCCCGGGTTCGGCCGGGTCAAGTAATCCGGCGGCGCAGGCGCGTTAATGTCGCGGGAACGGAACAGCCCAACGCCACGCGTGGCCCAATAGCTGGCCGAGAGCGTGGTCCCTTTGTAGAGCTGACGCTCCACGCCCATGCTGAACTGGGCTGTGTAGGGCATCTTCACGGTGGGATCCAGGCGGGTGAGAGAAATGGGTTGCGCTTCCCGCGTAGCCGCATCGAATACGGCCGGATAACTCGGAGCGGTCAGCACGATCTGGCGTAGCCGAAGGCCGTTGTAGCGTTCCAAATCAAAGACCGGGCCCGGGCCGGTCCTGTCGTAAAAGAAGCCTGCTCCACCCCGTAAAACCATCTTGCGATTC
>JBBSHP010000937.1:0-2613 GCA_038232555.1 Bryobacterales bacterium | reverse complement strand
GGCCGCGGCGGTGGGAGCCAGAGGCGGTTGCTGCGGCGATGTGGGAACCGGAAGAGCCCGGCCGGCCGCTGGCTCGCTGCGATTGGTGGCGCTCTGAGTTTGGGGTAGGCTTGTCGCTCTGGGTGCGGGCGTTGCGCGCACGGGAGTACTCGCAGCCGGTACAGCCGGAAGTTTGTGAGGCGTCGTCTCCGCTACGGGGACTGCAGCGGGCTCGCTCACAACCGGAGCCGGTACCGGCTGAGGAGCCGGCACAGACGTCCGAGTGATTGGGGCCGTCACGCTCGCAGGCCTGGCGTCGCGTGCGCTGGTTTTAAAATATGCGGGAATCTCGAACGCTGCGATCGCCAGCACGGCTATCGCTGCGATCGCCCCTAATGCCATGTAAATACCACGATGGGATTTGGGTTGTGCCGGGGCAGGCATCGCAGCAACTACCGGGATGCGTGGCGGCGGTTGACTCCCCACCAGAACCGGCTCGGACTTTACCGCCGTCACGGGCGGTGCAGCAGTGGCCAACCCGCCCCGCACGGATTCCAGCGCATTCAGAAAGGCATCGGCCGTCTGAAACCGCCGCTCGGGCTGCTTCGCGATCGACATGAGAATGATCTCGTTCAAACCAGCGGGCAGAGTATTATCTAGCGCGATGGGTGGCGTGGGCACGTCATTCAGGTGCGCCGACATGATCGAGAATTGGCTGTCCCCGTTAATCGGGCGCCGGCCCGTGACTAATTCGTACAGAGTGATGCCCAGTGAGTAGATGTCCGACCGTGGATCGGGCAACTCACCGCGGATCTGCTCCGGTGACATATAGTACGGTGATCCCAGCGTCATGCCTGTGCCGGTCAACTTAGGATCTTTCGCGACATTGGCGATTCCAAAGTCCATCAGCTTCACTGTGCCGTCCGCCAGCACCATGATGTTGGAAGGCTTGATGTCACGATGAGTAATACCTCGTCCATGCGCATAACTCAGGGCCCGCAGCACTTGAACGACATAGGCCAGGCAATCGGACAGCGGGAGGGGGCCTTGCCGGAGCCTTTCATCCAAGGGCATCCCGTCCACGTACTCCATGATCATCACGAGCTGATCCTTGAAGTGGAAAGCCGTATGCAGTCCCGCGATGTTTGGGTGCTGCATCGTAGCTTGCACCTTGATCTCGCGGGTAAATCTTTCCGCCAGGCTGGCCTCCTGGGTCAAGCTTGGCAAAAGCACCTTCATGGCTTCGGTGCGGTCGGAAATAACATTGCGGACCCGGTAGACTTCGCCCATGCCGCCCGCGCCGATAGCGTTCAGGATCTCGTAATCGCCGACGCGTGTCCCCGGTTCGAAGCCGGGTTTCGAGACACGGTTAGCAGCGGACTGCGTGCCCCCACCTAACAACGAGGTTTGAATGTCAGATTGATCGCCAGGCATTATTGTCCACCTCGCACCGCGTCCCCGACTTTGGCCGTGCCACCGCCCGAATACCGGCCCACGGCAGACTGATCATCCACCTCAGTGATCACCACCTCTCCAACCTTCTCCTCGATGCGCCGGAGAACTTTCCCGGTTGCCGGATCGGTAATCTCGCGCTGCTTCCTGCGGACCTCCAGGTGGTCGCCCACTTTAACACCTGCTCTGCTCCCAATGTTGAGAATCAATTGCGAGCCGCTGACATCGGCGACCATGCCGTCGAGTTCTACCTTTCGGCTCGGCAGTTGAGTCGCCTTCGAATCCAGTTGCTGAGCGACGTTGGCGACCGCCTGGTTGACGGCTTCGCCGAGGATGGTATTCGCGAAATTCGATGCGCCCATATCGATGACACCGCTGCCCGCATTCATCCAACTGCCGCCAGACCCGACCAGCGACGCACCGGATCGCGCCGATTCGCCACGGCCAGTCACGGCGGCAAGAATCTCCGCGGTATCCGTATTAATCATGCGCGTGGTGATTGCGACCACTGCTTTGGAGTTTTTAGTCGACACGCCCCCTAAGCCGTATCTCCCGGCCAAGCCTCCGATCGCGCTCCCGCCAATGGTGCGATTCTGATCGTCGCGCCCAAACTGCGTGATGGTGCCCGTGATGATTGCGTCCATACCGAGAATCCGCCCAAGCTTCGCGGCCGTTGTAGAATCGGCACGATCGCTGTTTGAAAAGTTCTGCTCGTGAAGAATTTTATCCAGGGCCTTGCGCTCAATCACCGAAAACGTGCCGCGCTCCACCAACCGCTGGACCAGCAGATCTGTGATGCCCTTTCCAATATCTTGATTCGCTCCGAATATGGCTGCGACACTGCTTTGAACTGTTCCGTAATCGAAGTCCAGGACGGCGACGCGCTTCTTCTGCTGACCGAATACCGTTGAGCTCAATAGAACAACTGCTGAAATGATATGAAGGATAGTTTTCATCGGTGCGAGGTCTCCCGTCCTATTTTAATGCTGTCCAAAGGGCGTGCGCTCGATCCGTGCTGCCGAAGCCTGACGTAAGTTGCGGACTAGTATACCGTATCACTTAAACATATCCATGTGATTATGTTTTCTGATAAGCTTGCCGTGTGGCGAGTCTATCAAGACATTCCTGTCTCTTTCTGACCGATGCCGAAAAGCAAACGCTGGATCGGTTGCGGAACTCCCG
>JBBSHP010000936.1:0-2615 GCA_038232555.1 Bryobacterales bacterium | reverse complement strand
GCTGTGCGCACATGTGATTTCAGTCACGGAACTCGGGGTCATAGAGCAGGCTTGGGGTGGACTATCACACTATACCAGAGCTTACAAAGCAAGCTTTCCCTGAGATAAGGATTCCAACTCGCGGATAAGCAGCCCGACCGATCGATCGAGCGCGATGAACACCTCATCCACACCAGTCATGTCGCGCTGGCGGCCTTTTTGTTCCAGCGTTTGGGCCAGATCGAAAGTGTCCTTAGCTCCGAAATTTGCAACGGAGCCTTTTAAGCTGTGCGCCTGTTGTTCAATGGAGCGGGCATCGCGGGCTTCGACCGCGATTCTCAAAGCCGGCAACTGCGTGCGGCTTTCGTCAACAAACAGATCCGTGATTTGCGCCAACAGGGCTGAGTCGCCGCCTAGGCGGGAGAGCGCCTCGGCCAGATCGATGTGAGAGAGTTGTTGCTCTAGTACCGCAGGCCGCACGGGAACGCCGCGCTGAGAAAGCCACGTCTTCAGATCCGCGACGGTGTATTTGCCGTAGTGGAAAATCGAAGCGGCTAGCGCAGCGCCGGCTTCGCCCTGAGTGAGCACCCGTTCGAAATCCTCCGGTTTGCCTGCGCCACCCGAGGCGATCACGGGTATGTGCGTGGCCCGCGACACGGCGCGGGTGAGATCGCAATCGAAGCCGCCCTGCACCCCGTCGGTGTCCATGGATGTGAGCAGAATTTCACCTGCGCCGAGCGCCTCTCCTTTTTGCGCCCACTCGACCGCATCGATGCCCTCATCATCGCGCCCACCGCGCGTAAAAACGTTCCAACCGCCGTTAGTATTCCGGCGCGCGTCGATGGCCAGGACCACAGCTTGCGCACCGAACTCCTGGCTTAAGTCTGAGATCAACGCGGGGCAGCGCACGGCCGCGGTGTTCACGCTGACCTTATCCGCCCCGGACATCAGGATGTTGCGGGCATCCGGAACAGACCGAATTCCGCCACCCACGGTTAAAGGAATGAATACCTGACGGGCGGTGCGGGCCACGACGTCCGCCATGGTCTCGCGCGCATCGCTGGACGCGGTGATATCCAGAAAAACCAGCTCATCCGCGCCTTGATCGTTGTAGCGCCGGGCCAGTTCGACCGGGTCGCCCGCATCGCGCAAATTGACGAAGTTAACGCCCTTGACAACACGTCCCGCCGTGACATCCAGGCACGGGATGATGCGTTTGGCTAGCATCGTTCCACGAAGTTTTTTACGATCCGCAGACCGAGCGGGCCGCTTTTCTCAGGGTGAAACTGCACGCCGTAGATATTGTCCGATTCGAGCACGGCCGTGTACGGGACAGTGTACGTGCAGGTAGCCGCGGTGGCTTGGTTCAAAGGCGCATAGTAGCTGTGCGCGAAGTAAAAATAGGGAGGACTGGCGACGCCCTGCAGCAGCTTCGAGTGGCTCTTCCCTACGATCTCATTCCACCCCATGTGGGGCACCCGCGCATCCGCGGCGAATCGCCGGATCACACCCGGGAAGAGGCCCAGCCCGCGGAGTTCGGGCGCCTCCTCGCTCTGCTCAAACAGCGCCTGCAGTCCCAGACAAATGCCCAGAAAGGGGACGCCGGCGCGGATGCGATCGAGCAGCGACTGGCGCACCCGCATTTGGTCCAGCGCATGCAGCATCTGACCAAAATGCCCGACCCCCGGTAGGATGATTTTCTCGGCGACTGCGAGAGCCTCTGCATCCCGGACCAGTGTGTATTCCGCTCCGATGGCTGCGAGCGTATTCTGAACGGAGCGAAGATTACCGGCGCCGTAGTCGAGGATTGTAATCATATCGCCTACAACAGACCTTTGGTGGAAGGCAGCTGGTTCTTTAACCGTTTATCGGTGGAACATGCGTAGCGCAGCGCCCGGGCAAAGCACTTGAACAGCGCTTCAATCTTGTGATGACTGGAACGCCCATACAACACTTTGATGTGCAGATTGGCGTTCGCGTGATTCACAAAGCCGCTGAAGAAATCTTCGACGAGCTCGGTCTGCAGGTCGCCCACTACCGGCTTTTTCACGCGGTCCTTGTAAACTAAGGCGGACCGTCCGCTCAAATCGATCGCTGCCACCGCCAGGGTTTCATCCATTGGCATGACAAAGTACCCGGCCCGGTTAATGCCTTTCTTGTCCCCTAACGCCTTGGCGACAAGCTGACCTACCACGATCCCTACATCTTCCACGGTGTGATGTTGGTCAACGTCGAGATCGCCGGTCGCTTTCAGGGTTAAATCGAATCCGCCGTGTTTGGTAAAGAGCTCCAGCATGTGATCGAAAAAGCGGATACCGGTTGAGATTTCGTAGACACCCTGGCCGTCGAGTTCCAGCCTTCCGCTGATGCGCGTCTCTTTGGTATTGCGTTCGATCTCAGCTAATCTCATTGACATCCTTAAGAATCTGAATGGCGCCTTCAGACTGAAGCAGTCCGACCAGTTCTTCGCGCCGGGGGCTGTCCGGAGCTGCGATTCCTATGAACGGCACATTTGCGGCATTGGCGCAGCGCGCATCATCCACGGTGTCGCCCACGTACAGTAGACGCTGACCGGGCCGCAGTGCGGCGATCTTGAGCAGCCCGTCCGGGAACGGCTTTTCGCGTTCCACGTCATC
>JBBSHP010000935.1:0-2620 GCA_038232555.1 Bryobacterales bacterium | reverse complement strand
GGGGAGCGGCGCTGTTGCATGCCGAAATTGAGATTGCGGACGGTGCGCCGGGGTTGGCAGTGTCCCGGCTCAACCATATTCTCGCTTCGGGACCAGCCTCCGATGAAGTCCTCCGTTCCCTCGCGAAGGCGCAGTTTCTGACAGGTCACTCTGCAGAAGCACTCGGCACTTGGGATCGCGCCATAAACCTGAATCCGAACTACTGGCTGAATCACAACGGCTATGGTGCAGCGCTCATGAAATTGGGGCGACCGGAGGATGCTCAAGCCGAGTTTCGTAAGGTTATTCAGCTCAACCCGGATTCCCACCTTGGCTATGCCAATCTCGGGGCTGCCTACGCTGCTTCAGGCGACTTCCCAAAAGCCGTTGCCGTTACGAATAAATCCTTGACGATCCGAGCTACCGCCCAGCAATACAATAACCTCGGAACCGCCCTCTATTACACCGGTAGCCTCCATACCGCGATTCCAGTGTTTCTAAAGGCAGTTGAGTTGAATCCGCATTCCGAGCTGTATCAAGGCAATCTCGCCGAAGCCTATCGCTGTGTAGGGGAAACGGATAAAGCCAATCAAGCGTATGCCAAAGCGGTGTTGCTGGGTCAGGATGCACTTAAGGACAGTCCAGGCAACGCTAGGTTGATGGCCAGGTTGGCTATTTCTCTCGCCAAGACGGGACGCATGAATGACGCCAAGAATCGTCTGTGGTCGGCGCTGGCTGCCTCTCCGGGGAACCCTGAGATCCTGTACTCCAAAGCGCAGTACGCCGTTATTCAGCATCAGTATGCAGAGGGTGCCGCGGCCCTCAAAGAAGCGCTTGACAAAGGCTACTCAATCAAACTGGCCGCCCGCGATCCGGAGATGATGCCCTTGTGGACAGATGCAGAATTGACCAAGCGATTCCAAGCTGAGCTGAAGCGGGGACAAGGCACGCTCCAAACCAATTCCTGGTGACACTATTCCTAATGCATTGTGGCGCTGAGCACCCGCTAAGTGATCCTCGGTACGGCATGATCTTCGGGCCCGCACTTGTCAGGTGATACACGGACATCCGGCTTTCGCCAACATGGTAATGAAGATAAACTCTCTATCCTAGCCAAGGCGGTCCATGCGCACACGAGTACGATCCCGAGCCCGTGCTTCCAGTCATTTCGAATTTTCTGATTACCTGCTTTCATCGGAGGTAGTTCCCCTCCCGCACATTGGCCGGTTCGCGATCACAACATTCGAAGATTTTTATTCTATTGAAAACCAAAGGGTTAGCTGAAATAATCACCTTCTTCAAAACGCTCGACTGCTAAGGTTGGGGTGAAATGTGATGTCGCAGTGTCGCCCGCTGGCGGCGCTGCTTGTGCACTCCTATTCTCGCGAATGAGAGTAGGAATTAGGAGGCGGTTTATGAACGACCCTGAGAAAAAAGGCGGTTCGGAAACAGACAACGATTCCTGCAAGGAGGAGCGGACATCGTTCCTTCCCGATACGAAAAAAACCCACAGAGAAGCTGATGGCAGGGATGAACGAAGGGTAGAACCCGAAGTAGTCGAGTAAGAAGATCCTGTCCTGCGGATCAATGCATGGCTGTACGGTAAACTGATCGTTCCAATGGCTCTGCTGACCCTGGTCCGTCATGGACAGGCATCGTTCCTTGAAAAAAACTATGAGAAGTTGTCCTCGCTGGGCGAGCGGCAGTCCACCAAACTTGGTGAGTACTGGGTGCAGACCGGGACCTGCTTTGACCAGGTCTATCACGGACCCGCCGAGCGTCACATCCGCACTGGTGAGATGGTGGACTTAGCCTTTCGCGCCAGCGGATTGAGCTGGCCTGAATCCGTACTCGTGCCGGAACTGGATGAGTATCCCGGCATTGAAGTGATGCGCACTTTTCTGCCGGGCTTGATGGAGACGCACGAGGATATCCGTGCACTCGAAACCGAGTTCCGTGGGGCCAGTGAACGGAAGACGGCGGCGCGTGTCTACGATCTGCTGTTTCAGCGCATCACGCGCATGTGGGTGGCTGGTGAGTTGGATTCGCCCGAAGTTGAATCGTGGGGGGATTTCTGTGAACGGATCGAGCGGGGCATCACCCGCATTCGTGAAGGCGCGCTCAAGAACAGCCGCATTGCCGTCTTCACATCCGGAGGGGTGATTGCCGTGACGGCGCGCATGGCTCTCGACCTATCCGCGCAAAAGACCCTAGAGTTAAGCTGGGCGCCGCGCAATGCCACTTACTCGGAGTTTCTGTTTTCGGGCGAGCGGTTTTCTTTGAGCAGCTTTAACAATATCGCGCACCTGGAAGATCCGGCGCTGATCAGTTATCGGTGACGGGGACGCGCCTGGCCACCAGCAGCGTGATGTCATCCAGGGGCGGAGCTCCACTGGTGAACTCAGCGATCTTCAGATTGATGGCCTCGATGATGCTCTTAGCGGAATGACAGCTCTCCTCCGCGAGAATCTTTGCCAGCCGGTCCTCTCCGAATTGCTCGTCGGTGTCCAGGCGCGCGGCTTCGGTCACCCCATCGCTGAACAGCACTACAACGTCGCCGATCTCCAGCGTGCACGTGCGCTGCGTATATTGGGCATTGGCCATGATGCCCAGCAGGAGTCCGGTCCCTTCCAGTTCCTCG
>JBBSHP010000934.1:0-2626 GCA_038232555.1 Bryobacterales bacterium | reverse complement strand
CGACACGGATACTACGTCAGCGATTAACCTCTCGGCATCCCGCTGGTATACTGATGCCTATTGAACCTGAAAGCGATTCGGCGGGCTCTCTACTGGACCCTGCCATCTCTGTTCTGTTTGATCCTCTACTGGTCCGGTTATACGGTCTGGTTTCATGATGACGACTTCGCTTTTCTAGGGTTGTTGCCTCGTATTCACAATTGGGGCGACCTCTCCGAGGCTCTGTTTCAGCCCACCGTCCATGGCACCTGGCGGCCGCTCTCGGAACGCGCATACTTCATCGCAGTCCAGGCGCTCTTTGGGGTTCCGCAGGGTCGGCCTTTTCGTATCGTCGCTTTTTTGACGCAGTTCGCTAATCTGATCCTGATCGCCGCCATTACCTGGCGTCTGACCCGCTCCCAGCTGGCCGGATTTCTGGCACCTGTTCTGTGGATCGCCAACAGTGCTTTAGTCACGGTGATGGTCTGGAATTGCGCCTTCATGTATGCGCTGTGCGGCCTGGTGTTCCTATCCTGCTTCTGGTTTCTGCTCCGATACATCGAAACCAACAGCCTGCGCTACTACGCCGCGGTATGGTGCATCTTCCTTACGGGTTTTTTAGTAATTGAAACGAACCTTGTGTTCCCGATGCTGGCAGCCTCCTACACACTGCTCTGCGCCCGCTCTTATTTCTTGAAAACACTTCCGTTGTTTGTGCCGTCCATCGCATTCTTTGCCGGACACCAGTTACTAATACACAAACAGGCCAGTGGCCCCTACTCCATGCACTTCGATGCGGGAATATTCAAGACATTCGGCGCCTATTGGGCCGCCGGGCTCAATCCGCTTCTCGCTGCCATCTTTCCACGTTTCCCGCAGAGTGCCGCGATTGCCGGCGTGGTGCTATTCACGCTAGCGCTGGGTGGCTTCGTGGTGTGGCAGGCCTCAAAGAGCAATCTGCTGCCGGCATTTTTCTTAACATGGTTCGTAATCGTGCTCTCCCCCGTTTTGCCGCTGCGCGATCACTTCACCGACTACTATCTGACCCTGCCGCTTATCGGGATCGCTATGTTGAGCGCTTACGGATTCGCCATGGCGTATCGTGAGCGAATGCTATGGAAGACGGTGGCCAGCGCGCTGCTTGCCTTGTATTTAATGGAATGCATCCCTTCTGCTCGAGGCGCCGCACAATGGAACTACGACCGTAGTCAGAGGATCAAGCGGCTGGTCCTGGGAGTTGCTGTCGCAGACAAGCGGGAGCCAGGTAAAACCATCTTGCTGGACGGGGTGGATGAGGATATGTTTAACTCTGCCATCAGCCAGTCTCCTTTTGCCTTTCTATCCATACCGGCGGTCTACTTGACCCCTGGATCCGAGTCTTGCCTGCCCGGGAGTTCGGAGTTCTTTCCGGTAAAAAGTTTTGTCCTGCCCCCCGACAAAGCGCAAACCGCTTCAGAGCACAACCAACTACTCGTACTTCGATGGGATCAAGATAAAGTGACGGACATCACCAAGGACTATGGACCCCAGCCGGCGGCGATCCTCGACGTAACCGATCCACCGCCCGCGGATGAACTCGGCACGACCTGGTATCCAAAGACTCAGGGCTACCGCTGGATGCCGAAGAGCGCTGCGGTGGTGATGAAAGGCCCGTCGTGGGGCTGTCACACGCTGTATTTGAGCGGGTATTGTCCCAAGACGCAGGTGGCCTCCGGTCCGCTGGGAATGATCGTTGCGGTGAATGGCGTGACCACGGGACCGTTGAAGATCGAGAAAGGGGACGCTCCTTTTGAATTCAACTTTCCGGTCAGGACGGACGCGCAAGGCATCTACCACATCGCAGTGGAGGTGGATCGCACCTTCACGGCAGGCAACGACAAGCGTGCGCTAGGATTGGCGTTTGGACGATTCGAAATCCGATAGCAAGGCGCCCGCTGGTTCCGCTCCTGAGTTGTCAATATTGCTTCCGGCCTGGAACGAGCGCGCAAATCTGGAGCTGCTGATCCCCGCGCTGCAAGAAGTGGTTCGCCGAATTGGTGTCAACGCAGACCTGATGGTAGTGGATGGCGGGTCGCACGATGGCACGCGCGAGATGGCGGAAAGCTTGGGCGCGCGCGTCCTGCGACAACGCGAGCGAGGCTACGGGGGCGCCCTGCTGATGGGGTTTGATTCCGCTATCGCCGAGTACATCGTCACCTTGGATGCGGATCTGTCACACCCGCCGGTCTTCATCGAGGAGTTCTGGAGGCGGCGCGGTGAGGCCGAAATGTTGATTGCATCCCGTTACGTTGCGGGCGGACGCGCCGAGATGAGCCGGTCTCGCCGGTTCCTCAGCATCGCTCTCAATCGAACCTACAGCAAGCTTCTGGCACTTCCGGTTAAAGATGTTTCGAGCGGCTTTCGTATGTACCGGCGTGAATCCCTGCTGGGACTCACGCCGCTGGCCCGCGATTTCGATTTTCTGGAAGAGATCCTGATCCTGGTATAGAGCCGGGCGGCCGGGTGCTGGAAGTGCCGTTCCATTATATGCCGCGAGCGACCGGTCAATCGCATGCCAAACTGATCCAGTTCGGGTTGGCATATTCGAGAACTTTGTGGCGCATGCTCAGGTTACGGAGAGCCGCCGGTGCTTCCCGCTAAGCGAGCT
>JBBSHP010000933.1:0-2629 GCA_038232555.1 Bryobacterales bacterium | reverse complement strand
GGTGGCTGAGAATGTATAGGGAGACACTCCACCCGTTGCTCCCAAGCCCGCTGTATAGGGGGAACCTACCACGCCGGACGCCAGGCTCGCTGTACTCACAGTCAGCGGCGCAGGCTTGATGGTGATTGACACCGCTTTGGTGTCTGAGTCTGGCGAAGCTTTTGAATTCCTGACTGTTGCCTGGAAGGTGAAATTGCCCGAGGAAGTGGGTGTTCCGCTGACGGTGCCATCGCTACCGAGCGTAAGGCCGGCTGGAGCTGTGCCGCTCCATACAAAGGGGGGCTGATTGCCAGTCGCACTGAGAGAAGCGTTATATGCCGTCCCCACAGTCCCGACGGGCAAGGTCGTGGTGGTGATGCTAACGGCTCCGAAAAGGCTGGTCGTGAGTAGAAATAGTGCCACCCTGTTGGTCAGTGTGCGTGAGAGTAGCGGAAGCCTCATTGCGGCGGCTCCGCGGAATCAGCCGGCGCAGGGGGTATAAACAGGAAGCGCGGATCCACCACATTGGTGGGATCCCAATCCAACATCCATATAATGCCATCGGCGGTTTCCGTCAACTGAAACGAACCCGGCCCGTTAAGCCGGTGCAGTCCAGTGGGAGTGCACGAACATTTCAGGGTCACCGTGTCGCCGCCTTTCACATCCAGGATCACAACTGCCCCAGACTTGGCCAGCACCAGATACTTCGAATTGTCTAGCGAGGGCTGGACCGCGAACGGCCCCACGATGTTGGCATCACGCCCGAACACCTGCGCCACGGCAGCGCTGCCCGCCACGTCCGCGATTCTGTAAACGGCATTCTGCGCATCGTCGGCGACCAGCAAATCGCGCGCGCTGTCACTCGCCCCGTTCTTGATCAACGTGAGCGCGGAGGCATGACCCAGGGTTAGAACCGAACGCGGCGCCGACCCAACCACCGGGATCACAAACACTTCCCCGCTTTGCGAGCCCGGGGTGGTATTCTCCGGAAATCCCGCCAGGACGCTCTGCGCATCATCGGTTATGGCGAGCGTGTCGAGCGAGTTGGGCAGCCCTGAAATATCGATACTCTGGCCTACGGTGATGCCCTTAGCTAGCCCGGTGAGCACCTGAATCTTACCCGTTTGTCTGTAGAAGAGGGCTGCGGCGCTCCCGTTCGGGCTGATCGCGATCAGATCCGGTACCGCCGAGATATCCACATTCACTTCGGTCGTGATGGTGCCCCGATCAAACCGGATGAGTAAAATCGACGGCGACGCGGGGAAGGCCAGTACGAAATCCTGCTGTGCGGAAACCGCAGCCTTCACAATTTCTGTTCCGAGATTCAGTGGTTTCCCGAGCGTCGCAGCTCCCGGAATACCTAGAATCGGGCGAATTGCCTTCGCGTCGGATCGAATACAAAACCAAGCGTTGGCCCCGATAACGTGCTCTGGGCTAGCAAACTCACGGCGAAAGCCATCGCCGGAACGATCACACGTGCTGTGCGCAACATCTTGTGATGGCCCTATTGTGTTGAGTTAAGGAGGTCCAAATGTTCCCGAGCCGGCCACGACCCCAGGCTGCGTGGTGGCCGGGGTGGCACTCTTGCTGCTGTGCGTAGCGGCAAACGCGCCCGCCGCTCCCGCCCCTGCTACCAGCCCAATAATCCAATATTTTTTGTTGCTCTTGGCTTCGGCGGGGATGGCATTAGTCTGGTTGATGATGGCGTTGGCTGTCTGGCCTTGGTAGGAGGCCGTCACACGGATTTCAAAAGGCCCCGATAAGCTGTTGGGGCGCAGTCCCCGAGCCGCAGCTTGTCCATGCTCATCCGTCTGCATCACTAAACTTGTTCCTGTGACTGGAAAAATTCCACCCGTACCAGTTCCGGGAAGTTGAAAGGTGACGGTCGCCCCCGGCACAAGCGCACCTGCGCGGTCGCGAATTTCAACCACGGGATCATGCGCCGTATGAGTCCGGACGTTATTTATAGCCCCTTCGCCCTCCAGAACATTAATTTCAATTCCTGGGTTCTGACCGTAAGCCGCTTCCGCTCCGAGCAGAATAAGGACTGCGGCTAGTGCGAGTACCTGCTGGAAAAATTGCCGGGAAAACCAGACAAATGCCACGGCGCCTCCGATATAATCTCTTCTAGTTGAGAGTTGTAATACTTAGAGTGTAGCGCACGTATTCAAATGGCAGCGCCCGGACCCAAACTCGTAATTTCAGGACACGATTCGTCCGCCCCGTCGCCGTTCGCGCCGCCGGGTAAAGTTGAATATTCGGCGCAAGTGATCGATCAAATTCGCGCTGAAACGGTTGGCGCTCTGTTGAGCATTCCATATGGAGGCTTAGAGATCGCAGGCGTCCTGTTTGGAACGCGGAAGGGCGACACGGCTTATATCGCGGCCCGCCGGCCCATTGAATGCGAGCACGCTGCCGGACCGAGCCTCAGTTTGTCAGAGAAGGACGCCGGGCAATTGGAGCGATTGCTTCTGGACAGGTCATCCGATCCGGAGCTCGACGGACTCGAGGTTCTCGGCTGGTATGTCTCACACACCCGCCGGCCTTTCAGCATAGTCCCCGGCGATGTTCAAATCTGCGACCGGTTTTTTCGTGCTCCGTTCAGTCTCACCGGCATCGTGCAACCGGCTGCTAGCGGCAAGGCCCGCTT
>JBBSHP010000932.1:0-2632 GCA_038232555.1 Bryobacterales bacterium | reverse complement strand
GGCAGCTCGCCAGCTATCGGCATTAACTTTGTCACGCAGCGGCGCACAAACCAGGTGAATAGCGGAGGGGCTGTGACGGGGAATGGCGCATATGTGACCGTCGACCGGCAAGGTAATCCGCTCGTGACCAACGGACTCATTCCTGCCGCGCGAAAGGATGAATATAACGGTGCCTCTACGCAGGACGATGCCAACGGCAGATTCCGGGCCAGTCTCGTGCAGGGACTTCGTAATTTCGGGACTGACACCGCGCATAGAGCCGCCATTCTGGCCGTGATCCAGGAGAAGGGCGACATCCTGCGCCTCGATTTGCGCGTGCCGAACTCCGGCCCGCAAGGCGGCAACAATCCAAGCGGGGGCTTTGGCAATTTGGGTGGGCGCCGGCTCGTAGATGACGTGGTTGACGCAACCTTCACGATGATCAACAACGGCAACGTGCTGACGGACTTCGTGGACGCGAACGAGATACCGTTCCGCAACGAATTCCCCTTTGTGGACGAGCCGACTCAGTCATTCCCTCCCGGCGACAATCCGGACGATCATACGCGGCAATAACATGTTAGAAATCGGGATCTGCGCCGGTGCTCATTCCACCGGCGCGGATTTACCGTAAAGCGGTCGATTTCTGCCTTTCCTAACGCTAGGGAATAGGCTTCTGGGGACCGGCTGTGCATAACTGAGATCACGGTACGAGTTCGAGCCAACGGAACTTTGTTGGCCAAGGTATCATAGGGGCGATCTCTCGTTGCCCCCCAGGCGCTAGGCGGGACGACCAGACGACCAGACATCCTCGGAGGCGTGCCGCCCAACTGATTAACTAACCTAACCTTGCCGGCATTGTCGGTCGCACATGCGCTGCCACAAAGTTTCGTTTACTGCATCCGTTTCCCAACAAAGACGTAGCTGTTCACGGCCCGTGTGGTGAACGACGGGGCCACGGCGATTTCGCTGCTTCGCAAAATTGTCAGGAATAAAGTCGTCGATGCAGCATCGCACTTTTCGAAGATCAACAACTGAAAAGAAAAAACACCATGAAGAATCCAATATTTCCAGTTCGCGCCACGCGACTGGCTTACGCCAGGTCCGTCTCGGCCTGCGCGTTCCTCACGGCTGCGCTGCTCGGCAGTAGCGCAGTGCAGGCGGCGAATCATAGCGATGCGCCCCTCATCAAGCTGGATCCGCAGGTCAATCTCACCGACACGTATGCCTTTGTCGGAACGAAATCCGACAATCCCGCTGTGAAAGTCCTGAACGTCGTCGTGCAGGTCCGCCCTTTCTCCGAACCGGGCGACGGCGCGATTTTCGAGCGCTTCTCACATGATGCGCGTTACAGCGTTAACATTTCCAACCCCGCGACGGGCGCGCTCCTCCGGCGCTACGACTTTACGTTCTCTACGGTCGCCACCGGCTATAAGCGGACGAACACAGTCCTGTCCTACGGCCAGGCACTGGCGCTGAATGCCGCCGGCGGCCAGATTCTGGATGCAGGCGATGTGAACCAGAACTACACCCAGACCTACAGCGTGACTCGGGTCGACTGGAACCCGGATTCCAACCAGGCGACGCGGTCTACTGTTCTGGGCCGCAAGCTGCTTACGCCGCCGCCCAATGTAGGGAGCCGGGTGACTCCGCTATACAACGATGAACAGGGCCGCGCCAAATCCGGTGCGACCAGCTTCGCCGCCCTTGATCACTACACGCAGCAGACGATTCAAAACCTGCCTTCCGGCGAAACTGTCTGGGCTGGGCATCGCGAAGATGGCTTTTACTCGGATATACCAGGTATTTTTAACCTGCTCGATCCGCGCCTCCTGATCCCGGCCGGTAGCGGAACGGGTAATCCCGAGGGTCAAGTCCCGCCCGGGCCACCCACTTTTGGCACGGATGGCTTCCGCGGCTATAACGTCCTGGTCTATGCCATTCAGATCCCCATCTCCGATCTGCCAAGCCTGCCTTACAACGTCGTAAACAATGCTACTTATTTTGGCCCTCCGGTTCAAAATGGAGTCGGTGTCTATGCCTCGACCGCTCGGCCGCAGGTTCGTTTGCTCTACGACCGCATCAGTGACAGCACCAGAAATGACGACCCATCAACCTGGTCTTCGCTGCTTAATGATGGTTACTATCAGAGAAACAATGGGCCGTTCGTTCAGGTCGCGCGCCTCGGGAACCCAATCTTCAACGAAGGGCTCGTCGGGCTCCGGGACAAGGATAATCTCAACCGCACCGCGCCGATCGTGGATGCGCGGTACGCGATTTATGCCCGCCAACCCGAAATCGCGCGCCTGCTTAACCGGATCTACGGCACAACTTTCCAGGAGACGGGCCGTGCCGACCTCGAAACCATCTTCATCCCTGAAGTGCTCCGGGTGAACACTGCGACCGAGCCGGTCCGCCTTGCGGGTCAGGCAGGCTTCAGCCGCATCAGCAGCTTCGGCCTTGACAAGACTGCGGATGGGACACCCGGCGGTTGGCCCAATGGGCGGCGCCTGGGCGATGACGTTACCGACATCGCGCTGCTTCTCATCGCCAATGGCCCGAGCTACGGCGTAATCCTTCCGGTTGGCGACAGCGTCCCGGCTAATGACCAGCTCTTCAACCAGGTCTTCCCCTACGCCGCCACACCGAACGC
>JBBSHP010000931.1:0-2635 GCA_038232555.1 Bryobacterales bacterium | reverse complement strand
CCGTCCCGCAAAATGCGAATCAGGCCATTCTGCTGTACCAGGAACAGGCGCCCCGATCCATCCGCCGCGTTCTGGATGTCGGTGGGCGCAGGGATGCCAGAGACCACCGGAGTGGTCCGGATCTCTTGGGCAAATAGTGGCAAAGCGATGGCGAAAGTAAGCAGACTCCGCATGCTTCTATTTTCACCTCAGCCCTTGCAACTTTCGAGCGGTATACACTCAGAGGGATGCGCAGGTTTGGATTTTGGTGGTGCCGCACTTTTCATCGTCTGGGCTGGCCCATTCACGGTCAGCAGCTCTGTTTGACTTGCGGTAAATCTCATAAGATCATTTTTTGACCGATGGGGTCTCTGGTGTGAACGAACCTTCCCGCGTGTTGACGCACCTATGGACGGCGAAGACTACTTAGACAAACTTGGCGTCACCAAGATCATCAATGCCGCCGGTACCTTTACGCTCTTCACCGCGTCCATTATGGCCCCTGCGGTCCAGACCGCGGTCGCGGCAGCGGCAAGATATCCGGTGCGGCTGCTGGATCTGCACAAAGCTGCGGGCGAATACATCGCCCAGAAGCTTGGTTGCGAAGCCGCACTAGTGACCTCCGGCGCGGCTGCCGCGATGACACTCGGCACCGCGGCATGTATGACAATCGCTAATCAAGCGGCGCTTCATGACTTGCCCGTCGACCGGCTGGGTGTGAAAAATCACGTCATCATTCAGAAGGAGCACCGCTATGAGTACGATTCCGCCATTCGGATATGTGGAGTCGAGTTGGTCGAAGTAACGACGCTGGCGGATTACGTGGCGGCGTACAACGGCCGCACGGTGATGGCGGCGTTTTTCAACGCAGCGGAAGGCGGAGCAATCGGCCGGGATCAGTGGATCCAGATTGCTCACCAGCACGGAGTGCCCTGCCTCAACGATGCGGCCGCGGATGTCCCTCCGGTCTCGAATCTGTGGAATTATACGAGGATGGGATTCGACCTGGTGGCGATCTCGGGCGGCAAGGGCCTGCGTGGTCCGCAGAACGCAGGGCTGTTGCTCGGACGAAAAGATCTGGTTGGAGCCGCAGCGAAGAATAACAGTCCGTTCTCCGATTCGATCGGACGCGGGATGAAGATTGCCAAGGAGCAGATTGTCGGTATGGTAGCGGCGGTGGATTGGATCCTGCAACAAAACGACGCGGCCATGGAAGCGGAGTGCCGCGAACGCGCTGGGAAAATTGCGGAGGCATTGCAAGCCATTCCTACTCTCGAGACCGCGGTGGTGGTTCCAAATACCATGGCCAATGCGGTGCCGCACCTGCTGTTGCGTTACGATCAGGACCGAGTGAAGATATCTCCACTGGAAGTGGCGAGCGAGCTACGTTGTGGAATCCCAAGTATCGAGTTGCATCCCGCCACGGGCAAAGACAACTGCGAGGGCCTGCCCAGCACGGAGGGTACTATCGTGGTGGGCGTGTGGATGCTGCAACCCGGCGAGGACACGATCGTTGCTCGCCGCTTACGGGAAGTTCTCGGGACGGCGGCGGGCGTTTGATGGAACGGCGTGATTTCTTTGGCCGCGCGTGGGGCGCCAGCCTGTTGGGAGCAACTCCGCTGGCGGCTCAAACCGGAGCGACAGCATCGACCGACGTCACCATCGAGAAGCCTGCAAACGGGACGCCGCACAAGGGCAAGGTGCTGGCATTGATTACGCCGCACTTGGACGACGGACCAATCTTCGCCTTCGGCACCATTGCGAAGCTGCTGAAAGAAGGCTACACCGGCTATTTCATTCGAACCAGCAATGATGAGAAGGATTCGTACGACCTCAGTCCGGGTGAGACGATGTTGGCGAACGCACAGGATGCGCAGGCGTTTGTGAAAACGGCTGGCCTGGAGAGAGTGTTCGACCTCGGTTACCGCAACCACTGGATGGACGAGGTGGCACGCACGGAGATTCGGGGCCGCCTCATCTTTCTATTCCGGTTGTTAAAGGTGGACACCATATTCAGCTACGATCCTTCCGATCATTACGAAGAGAATCCCGATCACTATGTGACAGCACAGGCCGTCGAGGCCGCGTGCTGGATGGCGGGCCACCGTATGGACTACCCGGAACATTCTGCTGCCGGCCTAAAGCCTCATGCTGTGAGCGATAAATACTATTTCGCGCGCGGGCCTCAGTTGGTGAATCGCGCCGTCGATATTAGCGGGACCCTGGCGGTGAAGCATGCGGCCCTGCGGTCATGCCGGACGATGATCAGCCACATGTTGCGCGATCTGAATGCGTCGCTGGCGGAGCGGAACCTCCGGGTGCCCGCGTTAGAAGGCGATGCCGCTTCGGCCGCCGACGAATACATTAAGACCGCGTTTGAAGCCCGCGATCAAGCCACCGGGAGCAGACACGGGCTGAAGTATGCAGAGGAATTTCATGATATTGGGCCGACTGCCGCGTGGGACGAATACATCGCACGACACGCTGTTCCGCTCTAAGGTAAATTCGGTACCACATTTCGATGTTGTACCTCAGTGATAATGTCCCCTTAGTACCTCGATAGAAATGTCCCCACAGACTGGACCCAGGGGGTCTGGTTGAAGAGGACATTAATGAGCGAGAAAGAAGTTCGGAAAGCCGGCATATTGGCGCGTGT